>CAZEQP010000057.1:0-10372 GCA_964514345.1 uncultured Candidatus Obscuribacterales bacterium | reverse complement strand
CAGGCAGAGGAATATCAGGGTTTTTCCGGCCGGCTTCCAGATTGGAAAGATAAAGATCCTGCACAATAGAGGCATCGTCATACTTGAGAAAATCCACCACCAGATGACCGTTTTCATCCCGGGCATTTATGTGGTGAAAAACAAAAAGGGGATCGCTTTCAAGTGCAATGACCTTTCCTGACTGCCTTTCGATCAAATAGACAGCAGTGCCCAGCTGCGGCTTCCATTTGAAATTGGCTATAAACGGTTCGCCCGAAAATAAGAGTGCAAGCGGATTTACTACAAGCGGTCCCAGTATGAGCACCACATACTTTTCGCTCAGGGCAAAACTATGCAAATAACCGGGATTTTTTGTTTTAACACTGGCGACAAGTTTTCTATTGTTTGCGCTTTCGCCTGCTTTCCAGCTGAAAAGGTGATAGGAAGTGGTTGGTCCGTATTCAATCAGAAAGTTTATAAATTCTCCCGATTTATGATCGAAATGTGGATGTGCCGTGGTCACCTGACCTTTGAGTCTATCGGCGAATTCCAGTTTGCCGAGAGTTTGCAAAGTGTGCGGGTCAAACTTAGTAATGAACGGCGTTTCGGTCATAGCGAAAGAATGACCATTCATAAAAGCGACATTAACATTGGGATTGTCGGTGGCTTTGTAATTGAACGCCGAAAGAAATACTTCCAGTTTTGATCGTTTCGGATTAGTGCCGAATTCGCAAGAATCAAGCTTTCCTTTTCTTTTTGCATTTTTGTAGGCGTCACTTTGCACAAAAGAAGAAGTAAACCGCACTTTGTTCTGGCTCCCGTTGAAATCCAGTCTGTATAGCATTGCCAGTCCGTCGAAAAGATGGTTGAGCCTCTCTCCTTCTATGTCAAAAAGAGCTGGTCCTGTTCTGATGAGACTTCCCTCTAACCAGTCGGGCAATTTGCCCTTTACGGCAAGCTCTGTCTCGGGAGACTCGGCAGTTTGTGATTTGAATAAAGACCCGAAATTATTCATTACAGATAGTGAACACCTGTTGGCTTGATATTTTCTTTTGAAAGTAAGGCTAGTATTTCATCTTTTTTGTCATGACACAGGATTTCCAGTGACAAGCCGCAAACCACCTCGGATATGTTCTCAGGAGTAGGCGTCGTTCGAAACGCATTTGTATTGCCAAGATTGTTGCGCAAGCGCTTTTCGGCAGACAGTACAAAATGCACGTTTTCAAAAGTGAGGATGATTCGCGTGTGATCTAATGCTGTCAAGAGCGGTGGGGATTTTTGAAGCTTAAGTAAGAAGCAGGTAAAAATTGGGAGAACTCTTGGCAAAGCTTGACAGGATGATCAAATCAAGTCTTCACGCCTGATTATACAGTGTTATACTGGCATTATGACAGGAGGTCCTTTGTGCACTACTTACTATGCCCGCGTTGTCAATTTAAAATGCCCGCCAGAAAGCACATGTGCTCTACATGCGGGTATGAACTGCCGGTAGAAGAAAAAGCTCCGGAAGTCAGTAATCAAAGCACGAGTAAAGGATCTGTCTGGGCCAAATTCCTTGGATACGGTGAAAAGCGCACTGAGCAAGGACAAGAGAAGCCGGCACTCAGTTAACTTCTTTTTTCAAATACAAATTTTCGTAAGTCCAGTAATTGGCGAAGACTTTACGCACATAATCGCGTGTTTCTTGAAAGGGAATATTTTCCACCAAGATGTCCTGATCTCCGCCGCCCTGGGCTTGAAATTCACGCATCCATTTTGCCGCCGCATTGGGACCACCGTTATAACTGGCGACGGCAAGCATAGGATTGCCGTTGTGTCTTTTTAAAACATAGGCTAAATATGCGGTTCCCAGAGCGATATTTGTGGGCGGTTCAAAAACTTGATTATTGCTGGATAAGGCAATTCCGTTATGTTTGGCCACGCCCTGGGCGGTGCCTAGCAGCAATTGCATCAAACCCATGGCATGCGAGCGACTCAGCGCCTTGGGGTCATAGCGTGATTCCTGTCGGATCAATGCGTGCACCAGAAGAGGATCCATCGAGTGTTTCTGGCTTTCCTTTTCGATGAATTGTCCATAAGCCAGAGGATAAGCCATTTTCCATAAAGGACTTTGAGTGTTAATAGGCTTGCCTTCAAGCGGCAGCGATACCGCATTTAGTGCTTTGATGGCTTTGCCTGCTTTCAGATAAACCCAGGCTTTAAACGGTTTGGGCGCCGAATCGGGCATTTGATTGATGCACTCTTCAAAGTCGCCTGTGGCGGCGAGTAAAACAGGAATTAAACCGGCTTGAGCCTGCACTTGCGCCCAGTCAAACAACTGGCTTGATTCGGGCCAGTCCCAGTTTTCATCAGGTTCGTTGCGCCCGGGATGAATCTGCCAGTGTCTGTCTGTTTTTCCGTTCAAGGCATTCAGTCTTTGTTGTGCCCTGTATGCGTAATATGTTCCGCCAAACTTAGTTTCAGTGGCTTTATAAGCGGCAATTGCCAGATTTTTTTGTTCCGGAGTTTTGAGCATCTCATGGATTTTTCCGGACCAGTAAAAATATTTTGGGGCGTAATCTGTGCCGCCGTACAACTTTATTGCTTTGTGACAGGATGCAAGAGCTATATCCAATCTGGGTTTTGCTCCGCCTGAACTTTTGATTTGATTCCAGATAACCCACCAGGCAGACTCGGGGGCGTACTGGCAGGTGGGATATTTTGCCAGGATTTGCTGATAATAGGGAACGGCTTCCTGAGCCGTGCTACGTAAAGCCACGTTCCAGAGGGCGTCGGCTTTTGCTTCGGTGCTGGCTTTTGAATTTAAGACCTTTTTCCACAATTCAAGCGCTTCTGCTTTGGTGCAAGGTTTGGCCAGTTGAGTGGCCACACTTGTGACTGAAGCAAAATTGTTTTCAGAGGGGTTGGCTAAATATGCTGAAAAAGCATTGACCGCTTCTTGTTTTTGTTTCAGTTTCATCAAGCAAACAGATTCAAGAATATTGGGTGAACCTGATTTTTTCCAGTATTCAAGCGCTCTTTGCCAGTTTGAATTGACATAATAAACTCTGGCCAGCAAAGCATAAACATCCGGTGCCGGCTCTCCTGCATCCAGAATCTTTTGTGCTGCGGTGATGGCATTTTTACCATCTGGAGCCGCTTTTATGTATGCAACATAATTGTCCAGAATTGTTTTGCTGTCGCCTCCCTGAGCAGCTGCAATTTCTGCTCTGTAATAAGAAGCGGCTTTGGCAAAGGCTGTTCCTGGATAAATTTCACAAACCAGATCCAGTCCTTCCAGCGCTTTGTCGTATTGCTGAGTGCGGAAATATGACTCGCATAAGCGATACAGCCCCTCTGAAACTATTTTTTGCGGTTTGGGTGAGGAAGATTTTGGATTCTGTTCTGATTTAAATTTTTTGACTTTCTGGTAAATGGGAAGCAAAATCTCTTGCACTTTACTTTCGTCATCTGAGGCAAGCGCCAGTTCGGCTCCCTGCAAACGAGCCAGACTGCCTATTTCGGCGTGCTGTCCGGCTTGAGAATAGAGTGAAAACGGCTCTTGCAAGTTTTCTTTAGTGGCGGCCACATTTTGTTTTTGCCATTTGCGTGCCAGCACATACGCCGAGATTTGCTGGTCAGCAGGTGAAAGAAACATTTTGCCTCTAAATTCTTCAAGACCGGCTCCGTCTGCTAAAAGTATCTTGTGCAGATCGGCGCTGACACCCAGAATGGAAGCAGCCGGCAGCTCGGAGCTTTTGGAATTCTGCGACAACACAGAAAGCGGAGCTAAAGATATGGTAAGTGCGCATAAAATCGGCAGTAATCTAAGACTTTTTGCTAGTTTCATTCGTCCACACAAAATTAGATTCCAAGCTAATATGCTAACACAGCAATGACTATTTATTTTGACAATGCCGCCACCAGTTTTCCCAAACCTCCGCCAGTGCTTGAGGCTGTCACGGCATTTTTGCGCGACTGTGGAAATCCCGGACGTGGAGGTCACAGACTGTCGCTGGAAGGTGCCCGGCGCATTTTTGAGACACGTGAGAACGTCGCTTCTTTTCTGGGAGTTAAAGCTAGTGAAAGAATTTTGTTCACGCCCGGATGCACTCATTCAATCAGCGATGTCCTGAAAGGACGTTCTGAAAAGGGTTCTTTTTCCGCAGGAGATCTGGTTCTAACCGGTCCGCTTGAGCACAATGCGGTTACCCGACCACTGCATCAAATAAAGCGAAAACACGACCTGACAGTGGAATTGTTGGATGTTGAGTCTCAGCAAATTCAATTAGAGAAAAAACCAGTACTGATGGTTCTCAATGCAGCCAGCAACGTAACCGGAGCAGTGCTTGATCTGGAAAAAATATCGGCTTATTGTTTGAGTCATAATATTCCACTTTTGATTGACGCGGCTCAGACCGCAGGAAAAATCGATGTCGATCTGGACAAACTCAAAGGTGTCACTTTTTACTGTGCATCCAGTCATAAAGGCTTTTTAGGCGCTCCCGGCGCAGGAATTTTATACATCGCAGAAGGCTGGGAGTCTGAGCTGGAACCTACCATCACTGGCGGTACCGGGTCCAAGTCGGAAGATCTGGCACCACCTTCAAGTTTGCCGGATCGTTTTGAAGCGGGAACGGCTGACGGTCCTGCCATTATTTCGATAAATGCAGGAATAGACTGGATAAAACAAAAAGGCGCCAATGAAATTTTGCAGCACGAATTGAATTTGAAAGAAAGTTTTATCGATTGGGCAAAAAACAGCCGCTTCATGCATATTGTGGAGGGTGGTTACGGAAAATTCACTCATAAAGAAATTCCCAGTCTGGCTACAGTTTCTTTTCTGGTGGAAGGAGTTCCATCCAGCACGGTTGCCGCAAAGCTGGATGAAGACTATCAAATAGCAGTGAGAGGAGGATTGCATTGTTCACGCCAGGCTCATCTGAAAATCGGCAGTCTAAAGAGCGGGTTGGTGCGAGCCAGTTTTGGACACAATAATACAGTCGCCGAAGTGGAAACCCTGTGTCGAGCACTGAATGAAATCACAAAATAGGTGATTTGGTTTTACTGATAAGTATTTATGCTTCCTCAGGCATATTTTCAGCCTCTTTTTATGCCTGAGCAGGCATAAAAGCTTTTTCCACTATGAATGGGCTAGTTCTGTTATCAACTATACGAGCTAATAAAGAGGGTTAGAATTTTAATCACCGGTTGGTCGGGAAGCTCTATTGAAGAGCTTCCCGCCGTGTTTAACTGCCTTTGAGGCTGCTAGTAGTGGAGAGTTGGGTGAAAATTATTCCCAGGTGTGTGGTCGCACGCACATGCAGCTCCAGAGCTGACGCTGGCACCCACCGCAGCGTTGCAGATAGATGGGATCGCAGGTGGTGCAAACTCCTTCGTACTTCAAACCTCCTTTGAGCGGGGTGGAGCAATGAGCGCAATCGGCAGGACGGGCTAGTAGGCCGGTCTCAGCCGTTTGTACTGGTGTGCAGGCAGGAGTATCGAGTCCTGCGCCTGGGGTGGTGTTCTGACTCATCGCTATCTCCTTTGTGAGCGACGTTGATCTTTGCGGGCGTTAAACAGGCAAGAAAAAGAGTTCGCCTACTTCTTGGCGAACCAGTAACCGTGGACTTCGTCGAGAAGTCGATGGTCGAGTGAAGGGACGATGGTCGAGTCGAGAACGGTGTCCTGACCGCATTTGGGGCAACAAGTGCTGCCGCCGTTGCTGGCGGAGGTGACCGCTCCATCGGCTCGAAAGATGGTGAAGCATCCGAAGCAACCGAAAGTCTTTTGCTGGTTGGGCGCTGCGGTTGCCGGAATGATCGTGGAAGCCTTGATTTTCAGAGCGATGCTGCTCATGTGGCTATCTCCCTTCTTGGTGTTGACACTAAGGCGTAAGAACAAGTATCCGTCAAGCTTGACCCTGTCGTCCGCTCGAGAAGCAGAATAATATTTGGTCAAAGATTGCGGATATTTGTCTTTTGAGAAATTTAGTTCAAAACTGTAAAAGTCAAGTGTATCCACTATATAGACGATTCGAGCAGTAAAAGTCCATACGAATTTTGCTGTCGAATGGCTTGTAATGTCACTTCATATAGATTCGTGAAGTTTCCGTGTTCGGGGGTGGCGCCTGAAAAGGCTTTATAATTAAGACTTCGCGGCGGTTATGACATTATGAAAAGTAATGTCAAGAAATACTAAGTACGCTTTTCATGCTCCTTTTCGCTTGTGAGAGTGTGGATTCGGTTATCGAAGCTCCGCTAGGAGTCCGAATTCGGTAATTTTTTCATTCTTGTGGCATAGGCCTCAAAGACCTGAAACAAGTTTTGAAACTCAGGATGGAATCCCATTTTTAGTAATTCGTCGTAGGCCTCGTCAAAGCTCCAGTTGTATTCTTGCATTCGGTAAATGGCAGAGACCAAGCCGGTTCTATCCATTCCGTGCAAGCAATGCACGAAACACGGTTGATTTTCGGGATCGCAAACTATGTCGAGAAAAAAGTCTATGGACTCCTCTTCTGGCACGGCAAAAGGTCTCATGGGAATGGCATAATAATTCATGCCAAGAGCAGTTACAAGTTCTCTTTCTTTCAATAGTGCCGGCTGATCTTCACGCAGGCTAATTACTGTTCTGGCACCGTTTTCTTTTAACAGCGAAAAAGCTTGAGGTGTCGGCTGCGCACCACGCCAGAGATCCGGCCCTAAGATCTGAAAATTACTGATCTGGCTTTCAAGGTCTGATTTTAACGGAATTTCCATAGTCAATGTTACGCCGAGTCCCGGCAGCTGCCGGGCTTTTAATCCTTATCTTGATGGTGCTTTCGCCTTGCTTACATCCTATCAAAAGGCGACCGACATTCCAACTCTATTTCTTTTGGGGGATAATATGTAGACTGGCAGCTAACCGAAAATAGGACAGATAACCATGAAGCAAAGCAAGACAGCAGCAAATCAAGTGGAGAAGTCGGTGGAACTGGCTGACAACTGTCTGGATGACGGTATAGCCATTCTCGATTTCGGCTCACAATTTTCGCAGCTGATCGCCAGGCGGATTCGAGAGTTGAAAACTTATTGCGAGATTCTACCTTTCAGTGTTTCGGCCGAAGATTTGAAGCGTCTCAATCCAAAAGGTATTATCCTTTCAGGTGGACCGGGAAGTGTTTATGACGAGTATGCTCCCAGGTTGGACAAAGCCGTCTGGAAAATGGGAATGCCTGTTTTTGGCATTTGTTACGGTATGCAGCTTATGGCGCATGATTTAGGTGGCGAAGTCAATTCAAAAAGCGAGCGTGAATACGGTCGGGCTTTGTTGACCATTACTCATCATGAAAATTTGTTTGCCAAGCTGGATCCATCCATGGAAAGCTGGATGAGTCACGGCGACAGCGTTGACACTCTGCCCTCCGGATTTTCCACTCTGGCAAGCACTATGAACACGCCGATTGCCGCAATTGCCAATCCGGAGCAGAAGTTTTATGGCGTGCAGTTTCATCCGGAAGTGGTTCACACCACAGGCGGTACTCAGGTTATTCGAAATTTTGTGCTTGATATATGCGGCTGCACCCAGAGCTGGACAATGGACCAGTTCATGGAAGAGTCAATTGAAACGGTGCGCAAACAAGTGGGTAAAAAGCGAGTTCTGCTTGCTTTATCTGGCGGTGTCGACAGTTCAACACTGGCTTTCTTGCTGCATAAAGCAGTTGGAGATCAATTGACCTGCATGTTTATCGATCAGGGATTCATGCGTAAAAACGAGCCTGAATGGCTGGTCAATAAGTTCGAAAAAGAATTCAATATTCATGTGCATTATGTGCAGGCCAGAGATCGTTTTATATCTAAACTGGCTGGGGTTGAGGACCCCGAAAAGAAACGCAAAATGATTGGAGAAGAGTTTATCCGCGTTTTTGAAGAAGAATCCAAAAAACTGGGTCCTTTCGATTATCTGGCTCAGGGAACACTTTATCCTGACGTGATCGAATCTTCCGGTCACAGAGTAGATCCCAAAACCGGAGAAAGAATAGCAGTCAAAATCAAGTCGCACCATAATGTCGGCGGTCTGCCTGAGGATCTTCAATTCAGGCTGGTGGAGCCGTTTGCCAAACTATTCAAAGATGAAGTGCGTTTGCTGGCCAAAGAACTGGGAGTGCCTGAAGGCATTGTGGTGAGACATCCATTTCCCGGTCCGGGTCTGGCTATTAGAGTAATCGGTGAAATCACCAAGGAAAGACTGAAAACATTGCGTGAAGCCGATTGGATCATTCGGGAAGAAGTAAAAGCGCATGGATTGTACAGACAAGTCTGGCAAATGTTCGGCATTTTGCTGCCGACAAAGTCGGTAGGCGTTATGGGCGACAAAAGAACTTATCAAAACCCGATAGTGATAAGAGCGGTCACAAGCGAAGACGGCATGACTGCTGACTGGGCACGCTTACCCTATGATCTGGTGGCGAAAATATCATCGCGCATTGTCAATGAAGTGCCTGGAATAAACAGGGTTTTGTTCGACGTCACTTCCAAACCGCCTTCCACGATTGAATGGGAATAGAAGACGCTCCCAAATCAAGTTGGCGCGCCAATCTTGCTGCAAAAACAGTAATTTTCGGCTTTTTCATTTTTGCCTTTGTTGCAGGCGGATATATTGCCGGCACTTCTTTTCACGACCCGGATACCTGCTGGCTGCTTGCCATGGGACAAAAAATTGTTGAGCAAATGGGATTGCCTGCAAGCGATCCTTTTTCTTATATCGGAGCCAAAGGGACTTATGTAGTTTATCAGTGGCTGACTGAAGTGCTTTTTTATGGTGCTCATCAATTATTCGGCGGAATGAGCCTGATCTTTTTTGTAGCTATGGTTCTGGTCAGTGCATTTTTACTCATTCCGGTAAATTTCATCGCCGACAGTAAAAAAGAACCGCTTGCATGTCTTATGGTAGTGCTTTTAGCTTTTACAGCAAGTTCATATCACATACTGGCTCGGCCTGAGATTTTTTCTTACTTGTTTTTGTCTCTGACACTTTCACTTTTAGTCAGACACAGACAAAAACTGCCCGATATGCAAACTCTGGGAAATTTGAAATGGCAGCTTCCTTTGATTTTTGCAGCCTGGGCTAATCTGCATACAGGCTTCACCAGCGGACTTATCGCGTTGGCATTTTATGGACTTGCAATCATCAGCGAGCATTTCTTTGGTAAATCGAAGAAAATAACACTGCCTTATATCAGAAATTATATTCTGTTGTTTTTCGGTTGTCTGGTTGCAACCTTGATAAATCCCTATGGATTCGGGCTCTGGCAGTATATTTATCATTTGTTTTTTTCGCCCTTCAATCCGCACATTCAAGAACTTGGTCCGCTCACAGGCGACAGGATGGTGGAGGTTACGTTTTATCCTTTTTTCGTGCTGTCCGCTCTGGTGTTGTTTTTACTGGTGCGAAAACTGAGGCCCTCTCAATATTCCTGCACCGGTCTTTATTCTCTGTATGTTTCTACATATGTTGTGGCAAGCGGATTTTCATGCCGCCGTCTAATCATGTTCGCTAATATCGTTTTGCTTTACGAAGCGATTTTTTTGTTGCAAAACAAAAAATCCAGCGCAACTGAACAAGCTGACTTGACCTTTGTTCAAGCACTCAATTTAAAACTATCCGAACTGCTTGGTGAAAAAGCCTGGATGGTTATTGTGGTGCTGGTGTCGCTTCTGGGTTCTTTTCTTATTTCGTCGCGGGTGTCACCGCCTGATATACCGCAATCCAGCGACGCTTTTCGTATGCCGAAAATGGCAATGCAATTATTGAGAATCAGATTGCCTGAAGGAAAAGTATTCAACGACGCTCAATACGGTGATGTACTCATCTGGCATATGGCAGCCAAAGGTTCACCGGTCAAAGTCTTTGTGGATACGCGCTTTGACATGTACGGCGATGAGCATATGAAAAACTATTACTGCATTCGCAACTGTCAAAAAGGCTGGAAAAAGCTTTTTGACAAATACCAGTTTGACTGGATTTTCCTTCCTCGCGAAGGTTCGCTAAGCGGTAAGATATGGAAAAGTAAAGACTGGAAGCCGATTTTCTACGACAACGTAAGCGTGATTTTTATCAGGAACGGTGAGAACCAAGACAAATCGGTATTAAGCCCGGAAGCAGAAAGAAACTCGCAACTGCTTAAGTAAGAAAAGAGTGAGTAAGTTCATGCACTTATTTTATTAAATGAGCGCAGTAATTAAAGCTTTGATAGCTAGCGCAGTCATAGATCAAATATTAAATCGTGAAAGATTAAATACGCCGGGTTAAGGTGTCCATTTAATTAGACATATCATGATCTTAAAAGATAGGGTCAAGTTATCTCATTTTTCTTGATTGGCGACAGGAAACCCACAAACAGTAAGCCCTGACAATCTTAATCGACGAACTGCGC
>CAZEQP010000056.1:0-10397 GCA_964514345.1 uncultured Candidatus Obscuribacterales bacterium | reverse complement strand
ATAAATCTATCGCTCAGCTGCCGATTGGAACAAGCACCGCCACCAGTGTCCTGACAGTGCCGAATGTGGCTGCTGCCGCCAACCTGGAAAAAACTGTATTAAGCGGGAGTCAGCTACCCGTCGAATCCAGCAGCAATATCCAGATTTCGCAAACTCAGCCTTCCCTGGAGCCGCATGAAGAAGCAGAAGTGCGCAAAAAAGAGACTCACGCCAAAGTGAATGCCATTGCCACAGTCGGCATATTGATGGTAGTCTGCATCGCCTATTTTATTTTCCAGCCCACTTATCATCCGGTGGACATCAACACCATCAGTGATACTACGGTGGACATTCCACAAAATAGTGCCACCAACAACACAAGCATTAACAATACTCCGACAAATATTCCCGCTCCGGTTACAAGCGCTGTCAAACCTGGCGGAGCCCAGCTTCCGGCCGGAAAAACACCGCCAAAGGGAGTAAAACCGATTCCATTGCCCAAAGGAATCATCGATGCCGATACAGTTAAGGCCAGTCCGCCGACTCAACAACGTACTCAAGACTGGTGGCGTTACCAGTACTGGCAACAACGCATGCAGACTCAAAAACCGGCACAAACTGCAAACCCGGACACTATTTATCAACAATATATGACCGCAGGAATCAAATTATTCAAAGCCAGAAATTTTTCACAGGCACAAGTTTATTTTGAAAAAGCACACAAAGTCGCCGCCTCTTTTGGCACAAGCGACACGCGTTATATAAACAGTCTGGACTGGATTGCGCAAGGTGATTTTCGCATGGGCAATTATGAAGAAGCAAAACATGCTTATGAATATGTACTGTACGCACGCAAAAAGGCTTACGGACCTAACTCGACCGAAGCTGCGTCCACTCAAAAAGATCTTGATTTGGTGACTAAAGCAATAAAGAAAACCGACTGAATTCGAGGAACACAATGAAAAATATTTCTGCCACCATTTTGAGTCTTGTCTTGATGATGACGATGTTCTCAGCATCTGTTCATGCCCAGGAACAGAACTGGAAGCAATATCTGGATGCTGGTCTCACCACACTTCACTATAAAGAATTGAGCGAAAAACTGGGTTACCCTAAAAATCCTCCGAAAGCTAATATTGACTCGGTTTTATATTCAACCGTATCTCGTGAAACTATCAAAAAGAGCGGCAAATATTTGAGAGCTGTCCTCACCCTTTTCAGAAAAGGTGAAACGAAACTACCATCAAAAGAAGAGTTGGACCAATTGTCCGGTGCTCTGGGTCTTGTTTGGCACGATGAAATAAAGGAAGCTCAAGAATCCAGTCAGGGTAAACCCAGAGAAGTAATGCTTGCATCTGTAAAGAAGCAGCAGTTGCAGATGAGACAAGACAACCTGGTGCTATTAGAGCTTTTCAAAAAAGTACTTGGAGAGAAAGATTTCGGATACATAAATGTGAAAAATGCCCACGACCGTTTAGAACAAACACTGCGTAAATACTAAATCAAATGACTATTTCTTCGGCAGTGACAATTCGCAGGCTTTTCGAATCCGATGCGGAAATCTACCAATTTTTGCGTCTTGAGGCATTGCAAACCGACCCGGAAGCATTCGGTGCCACTTACGAAGAGACAGAAAAAATGCCCTTACAAGAAGTGGGAAAACGTCTGAATCAAGGTGACGGTTCTTTTGTTCTGGGCGCATTTAACCATGGCAAGATTTGCGCAACCACAGGTATGTTCAGACAGAAGAACACAAAATCAATGCATAAAGGTGTCGTCTGGGGCGTGTATGTCACTCCTTCAATGCGAGGCAAAGGAATCAGCCGGGCGTTGATGCTTGAGACAGTGAAACTAGCGCGGGAGATTCAGGGAATAGAAGAATTATTACTAACTGTGGTAACCGATAACCAGGCAGCCAACAAACTGTACGACACACTGGGTTTTAAGCAATACGGAGTGGAAGAAAACGCCCTGAAGATTGGTGATTCATATTGCAGCGAGAGACTAATGCGTCTGGTTTTAAATTCTGGGCAAAACCCTATGTAAAATGTTTGGACGCTGTTTTATCCTTTTGGTAAGCTTGCATATTTCGGGGGTACGGACATGTTCTCATTACCGGCAATGAAACGCAGGAATTTACTAGCTGCAATTTCGGTTTCCATCTTATCCCTGCAATTGATAATTTGTTTTCTGCCTGGAGCAATGGCTCAGGACGGCACTCTGGAAGCTTCGGCATTACCAACTAAAATAGAGCCGCAGACTGAAACAGAAGAAACGGAAGAACCGGTAAAACTGTCATTCAGCGGGCAGGGTTCAGGACTGTTATTTGCTTCTGCCAGTCTGTCTCACAAAGAACTGGGTGAGTGCCCGCTGCAGCACACAAGTGTGGACGCCAAAATATCCGGTTATATGGCGGATGTGACTGTGAAACAGACCTTTGCCAATCCATATAAAGAGAAAATTGAGGCTGTCTATACTTTTCCACTTTCAGAAACCGGAGCTGTGGATGAAATGCTCATGAAAGTGGGCAAGCGTATCATTCGCGGATCTATAAAAAGAAAAGAAGAAGCTCGAGAAATTTATGAACAAGCAAAAGCAAGAGGAAATGTTGCTTCTTTATTAGATCAAGAAAGACCTAATATTTTCACTCAGTCGGTGGCAAATATCGAGCCGGGCAAAGAAGTGGAAATCACCATTAAATATAAAGACCTTTTGTTTTTTGAAAACGGCAGATATAGTTTTGCTTTTCCCACCGTGATAGGTCCCAGATTTATTCCTGGTAGTACTGCAATCGGAAAAACCGGTACAGGCTGGGCTCCGGACACTGATCAAGTGCCTGACGCTTCAAAAATAACACCGCCTGTAGCGGCAAAGGGAACACGAGCCGGACACGATATTTCTATTTCTGTAAGTATCGATTCAGGTGTGCCGTACAGCAACCTCAAAGCGCAATCGCACGAAGTGAATATTGCAAATACTGATGCCACGCATGCCAACGTGACTTTGAAAAATCTGAATACAATTCCAAATAAAGATTTTGTCCTAACCTGGACTGTATCACAAGATCAAATCTCGAGCGGATATATAACTCACCGGAACAGCAAAGAACATGACGGCTCAGGCTTTTTCACCCTCATGCTTCTTCCCCCCAAAAAAGTGACACCGGATAAGGTGGCGCCCAAAGAGATGATATTCCTTATAGGTTGTTCGGGATCTCAAAACGGACCGCCTCTGCAAAAAGCTAAAGAAGCGCTCGATTACATCGTTGATCATATGAATGCAAACGACACTTTCCAGGTCATTGCATTCAATAATCAAAACAGTTTGCTTTTCGAAAAACCGGAAGTTTCAAGTCCGGCTATGAAACAAAAAGCCAAAGAATACATAAACGCACTGAAAGCAGGAGGCGGCACCTGGATGGCTCCTGCAGTGGAAAAAGTCTGCTCTATTCCGCCTGATAACAACCGTCTGAGAATAGTCACTTTTATGACCGACGGATATGTCGGAAACGATATGGAAATACTCAGCCTGGTCAAGAAAAATAGAGGCACTTCGCGCTGGTTTCCTTTCGGCACCGGTAATAGTGTCAATAGATTTCTTATCGACGGGATAGCTAAAGAAGGCGGCGGAGAAGCTGAATATGTGCTGCTCAACGCTAGAGCCGGAGAAGTGGGTGAAAAATTCTATAAGCGAATCGCCTCGCCTGTTTTGACCGATGTATCTGTAAAATTTGAAGGACTGGACGCCAGAGAAGTCTTTCCCAAAGCAGTTTCTGACGTATGGGCTCAAAAGCCTCTATACATAAAAGGACGCTATGGAAAGCCAGGCGCAGGCACAGTCACTTTGTCAGGTTTCAATCAGGGCAAGCCTTATAGCAAGTCTCTGAAAGTATCTTTTCCTGAATCAAACCTAGCAAATGAAGGCATAGCATCCATATGGGCTCGAGCCAAAGTAGATCGTCTAATGTCCGAGGACTGGATGGGTGCTCAATCGGGCAACATGAATCCGGAATTGAAAAACGAAATCGTTGCCACCGCCCTTGATTATCACATCATGACTCAGTTCACTTCATTTGTAGCTGTTGAAGAAAGATATATAACCGAAGGCGGCAAGCCAAAATTAGTCCCTGTGCCAGTAGAAATGCCTGACGGCGTTTCTCACGAAGCTGTATTCGGACAGGAGAAAAACCATCGCCTCAGAAATGCCGGCCGTTTGTACGGACAGCCGGCAGCGTTCAATAGATTGTTAAAACATCAGCGTCAAAGCCCTATGGCTTCGGCGGCCCCAGGCTCAGCCAGCGGCTACAACTACTATTATGGTGCAGCTCCAGGTAGTGCCAGCAGCAGATTGTCCGGCCAGATGCAACAAGCGAAATCCGGCGGATTGCCGCCTACCAACTGGAGTAAGAATGTATATTCTCCGGGAGACAATCAATATTCAGGAGGCAACCGCAATGATTCGTTGGTGCGTGGCAGTCTGCTCCAGAAAAACAAACTCGATAAAGCTCGATACTACAACGCACCGCGCGAAATGCAGATTCTTGACGAAAGACCGAAAATAAAAGATTTTCGCGAGGGTAAAAAATCGGAAGAAGAATCAAATGTAAGAGAATACAATCCTTTTGCTCAGTTCCAATCCGACGGAACAGCCCTGAAAAAAGTGGACACCAGGCTGCTTGCTATTCGTCCATCTACAAGAATGGAGAAGGTTCCAATCAAAGTCATTCTCAACCTTGCAACACCAGATGTTCTGGACTTATTGCGAAAAACAGGACTGTGGAATATTTCTAAAATCCAGACCAAAGGCTCAGAAGTTTTCGTGACAGGCGAAATAGACCTGAACGACCTGGCCAAGCTGGCAAAACTGGACGAAGTGAAGCGAATATTACCGGTTCACTAGACAGTTAAGCTAGATGGGCTCTGCACTCGATCATCAATTCTTTTACCGACGCTGCCGGAGAAAGAGACATGATGTATCTGATAGATTTGAGAATGTCTTCCGGGCTGAGCATTTGATTGGCAGGAAAAGTGGAAACTTTGGCCATATCGGTGTCCACCCAGCTGGGACACAAAGTGGTTACTCTAATACCCATGGGAGAAAGCTCTCTATACAGTGATTCACCCAATCCCACCATGCCAAATTTGGAAGCGGCGTAAGCGCCCCATCCTGCAAAGCCGATTTTACCGGCTCTTGAAGCTACATTGATGATGGTTCCGCCCCCCTGATTTTTCATTGTGGGCACAACAGACTTTAAAAGGGCAAAAGGTCCTTTTAGATTGACCGCCAACACCTCATCAAATTCTTCAGGTGAAATGGCAAGAGTTCCAGTTTTTCCCATTCCGGCATTATTGACCAACAAATCTATGCGACCGAGTTTAGATACCACTAACGATACCATCTCATTTATAGCTTTACTGTCGCTCACATCACAGGGAAAAGTATGAACCTGGATTCCATCATATTTTTTTTGCCTGATTTCTGCGGCGACTTTCTCCAATCCGTCTTTGGACCTGGCAGTCAAAGCCAGAGAGAATCCGTCTTCAGCCAGCCCATGTGCTACGCAAGCACCTATACCTCTACTGGCACCAGTTACTATCGCTACTTTCATGAATTGGTATCACCTTTAGTATTGCTCACCACTGGATGACCTGTCGGCTTGCATCCAGTGTAAAAAAGAATGCCCTCGGAGGGAATCGAACCCTCAATCCCTTACGGGCACCGCATTTTAAGTGCGGCTCGTATACCAGTTCCGACACAAGGGCGCATCAGGTATATTGTACTGAAAATGAGGGCTGACCTGATTGTCAGTGTTAATTTCCCTTTTCTAAAGTGAAACATTTAAATTTAAATACTGACAAACATTTATCAAGTTATTAATACCTACAGTACTATAGTCTACTTATCCTCTTTTTTTATTGTTTACTTATTCTATCTTTCACTTGTCGTATTGTCGACTTTTGCACTTTATTAATGCTTTTATCAGTTGTGTTATTCTTCAAACTGTTAAAAACGGAAAAAAACATGACTAATCTTCGTGCAGTTTTAGGTTTAGCCGATTCGGCCGACACAGAAGAAATCGAACAGAAATACAGCAACCTGATTGAAAAGCTTGAAGAGCTCTGCCGCTTGAATCCTACAAGTCGAGCAGTCAAGGCCGTAAACAAAATCAAAGAAGCCTATAAATACAAGGCATCCTCTTTACATACAGGTCGATCTGGCGGCACAACTGAGTTTGTAAAACCAAGACTGGGTCAACTTTGTGTCATGGCCGGGATCATTTCAATGGAACAACTGGGTGAGGCTGTCAACGTTCAAAGGCAAACAGGTGAGCCCCTTGGAGAGGTCCTGGAAGACAAAAACTTCTTATCACGCAGCCAACTGGAAGGACTTTTAATGGGTCAGGATTTGTATGACCTGGAAGATTACACAAATGACCCCTTTTGCCGGCAATTAGTTGCCCTGAGACTTATTACTGAAGACATGGCTTTTATCGCTCAGATGGACGAAAAGGCAAGCGGACAACCTAAAGGTGACAGCCTGGTGGAGCGTGGATGGCTGGAGCCTGAAATACTCAGGATTTTCGTCGTCGGCGATGAAACATAATATACATTATCGGACCAGTTGAGCCGCATTCCCTCTAACTCTTCATTTTCGGGTCGGAGGGTGAATTGCCCTGAAAAGTTTTTCAACTAGCCTCCAGAGGCAAATTCGGGCATTCTTAAAATACATCAGTTTATCTCTTAACTAATCCTATTTGGTCCAGTCCCGAGCTCTTTGGTCTAATCCTGAACTGAACACTCTTTCAGAGTACAAGTGTCCCGTGCTGACTGCTTGTGTTTCCAGCGGATTCAATTTTGAATCGGTCATTAGTTTCAAAAAAATATCTCAAAGTGACTTTATGCTTCCTCAGGCATATTTTTTGCCTTTTTTTATGCCTGGGGAGGCATATTTGTGTTTAAAGCTCAAATTTGATCTCATTTTTTGAATTTTCTATAATTCTAATATACGTACTGTTGTATTGTCGTAAACTCAATCCCGACATTGTCTTTTTGTCGCATTGTTTACTTGTTTTATTGTTTTATTGTTTTATTGTTTTCTTATTTTATTGTTTACTTTATTTATTTTTCACTAGTTCTCTTGTTGTTTTGTTTAATAGTCTTATTTATTTCAATAGAAAAATAGTTCAGATCTGATCTAGTTATAGGTACAAGCGTTTTATATTTCAGAATCTGTGTAAATAGAAAATATAAGAAAAGCCATAAATAGGGAATTTCAAGGCGTTGGTCTATGGCTTTAAATCAACTGTCGTGTGCGGTTCACCGTCCACGAGTTCCAGTCAGCAGCAATTCCGAAGAATGTTCAGTTCTCAACACAACATACCTAAGCATCATCACCGTATAGACGCACGCCCAGACTCTGAAGCGATTCAGACAATGCTTGGTAAATCGCAAAAATCAATGGGCGTTAAACACTGTTTTACCTGGACCGAAGAAGCTAGCAGACAAACTTACACAATAACCATTCACATACCAGAAAAGCATGGCAGTGAGCCTGAATGGTGGATGCACGGCGGACCCAATGGCACTGAAAATATGCTCTGGTACTACCGCACCACAGACTTTGCTGTCGTTTTCAAACAAATGAATCAAACTCTGGGAGTGTCGAATGATCCAAACGATCCGACCGGAAAAATGTTTGGACAGGCTCTGTCCGACCACCTTAAACCTATGGCTCACAGCTTCATCGCCCCAGGAAGTACACAGGCAACAGCTTCCAAAGATGACAGTCTTTCCGGCCGGCCGCCTCTGGTTAAATTATTGAGCGGCAATTTGTCTTACCGTCCACTTTCTTCGCACATTCAAGTCGCCTCACAGGAGGGTGCAACAGGCAAACTGACACTCGACTCCAATTTCGGAAATGGTGCTGTTTATTTCCAGCAAGGTGTTCCCATTCATGCCACCACTGATATGCAGCAGGGTCTGGAAGCCCTTTTGCAGATGTTTACCTGGCAAGACGGCAAAGTTAGCTTCACTCCTTCCACTAAAGCGGAAATAAATTCAATCAATATTCCGGTGCAGCAGATTTTATATAAAGGTGCCGAACTCATAGAAGGCATCGGCTTCTTGCAAGAATACGAAATCTCGGATCAAACCGTATTAAAACGAGCCATGTCCAGTCTTACAGAAAAAGAATTTGAACGCATAGTACTGGAAGGACCTCCTCTGGGACTTGATTTGCAAAAACGATTTTATCAATCCATCGATGGTTCGAAATCGCTCAGTAATTTGGCTGCCACTCTGGCGCTATCCGACACGCAATGGATTGCAGTAGTATGCAACTTGATAAAACTGGGTCTGGTTCAAACTCCTAATGGACGCACATTTTCTCCGCAGCAGTACATTCCGGCAAACAGTCCCACTCATTCAAATGTGGACAATTCAAAATACGGTATTCCTCCACACATGCAGGAAACGTCCTCATTGAGCATCCAGATAGACAACACGGCCGATATACCAAGACAGGGAGGCGGTTTTGCCTCAGGACAGCATGTTCCTGTCGGATCTTTTGGCAGCACCACAGGCGGTACTGGTAGCACATTCGGTGCTATGTTCCCCAGCGCAGGCGGTCACTCTCCGGCGGTGGAAGCTTTTATGAGCTCAACCACCGCCAGTCATCAAAAGCTTGCTGCAGTGCACGTGGGTATCCAGACAAACGAAGTGAAGTTTGATCAAAACAAAGCTAATGCCGTATGGTCTGCACTGCTTGACCCCCAATCCCGCATTCTAAGCCAGGAAGCTTTCTTTTTCTTTCTGGAAAAAGAATTCCAGCGCGCGTTCAATTTGAACTCGATTCTTTCACTTGTAGTGTTTTCTATCAAGCAGCCACCACCCAATGAACAGGCCGCACAGACGATGAAAGCGGTGAATATGACTATCGGCGCCATCGGCAGAATCAAAAGCGAGGTCGATATATTTGGTCATTTCGGCGACAAAGGATATGCTCTGATTATGCCCAGCTCTGACAGTCACCAGGCCTCTTTGCTGGTGGACAAAATCACCACGAATTTGACCAAGTTTTCTCCAGAACTTTCTCAATACAGACCGGTCTTACATTTCGGCATAGCCTCAGTTCCCAAAGACGCAAAGAATATCCAGGGCTTGATGAATTGCGCTCAAGGTTCAATGGTGGAGGCATCCAAACGCGGAATTACCCGTTTGACTCACGGTGAGTAAATCGGCTTAAGATGTTCTTCTCAATCTCTGATTGATATGCTCAAGCAATGTATTCTGTCCTTGCGTCGACAGATGAATTCCTGCCGGTTGCCACATTTCCGGAATTCTCTCATTGTTTCTAGTGAGAACACTTCTGGCATCTACGAACACTGTGTTTGGCTTGTCTCTAAGTTGCTCTTGCAGCCTGCGGTTAACTTCCACAATCTGTTGATTGTTTTGTTGATCATTGCCTTTAGGCAACACTCCCACCACCGCGATACGAGCGTTAGGAAGCCTGGTGCGCAATTCCTTGTGATTTTCCATGATACCGCGGACGATATCTTCAGTGCTGGCTCGTCCGATGTTGTTCGTGCCTATCATAAGCACTGCTTGTTGAGGCGGAGTGTCTCTGTTGAAGTTGGCTTCACCATTTCTCAAGCGCCACAAGAGATGCTCGGAGCCATCCATAGCGATGCCAAACTGTTGCCAGCCCAGAGTTCTGAAGTTCTGGTTATCCTGTAAATTTCGCGTGTTGCCGTCACCATAAATTACGGTTTGACCACGATTGTTTGCAGCTCTTTCAATCAGTCTGCCGTGCTCTTGCATCCAGCCTTCTCTGTCTGGTCTTGATTTGGCTGTAAAAGGTTCGCTTCTGTCGTTGCTGTCGCTTCTCTGTCTGTCTCTGCCTTCTCGCGCTCTGGTATCAGTGGGAGCTGCCACCTGATCACTTGGACTTTGAGTGCGCTCGGCGCGTCTGCTCACCTGATCAATAATAGCTCCGGTGGCAATGGTGCCTGCCAGTAGACCAAATATCTGGGAAAAATCCGGACCCGAACGATGACGGTGACGATGTCTGTGATAATAGTTGTCGTAACCGTTTTCCCAGTGATTTCCCCAGGGACCGGACATGTATTGATTGCCCTGCTGCCAGGGCATCCAGTTGTCTCCGTAATTGGCTTGTTGAAAACGCGGATAACTTTGCTGGTAGCGCGCCATTTGCTGTTGACGCAGCATTTGTTGACGATAGTAAGCCTGCCGATCCATCTGCTGGCTGCCGTAGAAGTTGCCGAACTGCTGTTGCTGCTGGCGTCTTCTCATGATCTGTTCCAATCTTTGCTGATCAATTTGATTGGACGTATAGTTCTGGCGTCTGAAACGCTGATCGAATCCTTGAGGAGGATATTGCTGGTGACCTCCGGGAATGAC
>CAZEQP010000055.1:0-10500 GCA_964514345.1 uncultured Candidatus Obscuribacterales bacterium | reverse complement strand
CAACAATGTGCTGGACACGATGAACCAACACATATCGAACCTGAAACAAGAGCGGAGGCTGGAATATGCCGGCCAAGGCTCTCAACAAACATAGACAGGCATGGAAGATAAGAAAAAAGGCCGTGGCAAGCACGGTAAGCAGGGGCGAACGCCATACAGCGACCGATCCAAAATAAAGAAGGGCAAGTCCGTCGCCATGAGCCAAGATGAATGGGATTGGGTGGGGAGGAATGGCAACTACGCCGCCTACCTGCGCGGGCTTGTGCAGGCTGACATAGAACAATCACAACCTAAAATCTAAAATCATGGATTTGTCCATAACAGAGAAAAGGCTTTTTCTCGCCATAAAAGCAATGCACGACACCACAGAGGCTGCGCTGCTCATGTCGAAATTCGAGGCTGAAAAAAGGAAGCGAGACTTGGGCGTGACAGACGCAACGGAGTATTCCCGTGCCTTATTTGCCTTGCGAAACCAAGCAGGCTCGGCACCCAGCCCGATATTTGATGCAGAAATATTGATAGTCTTAAATTGGGCAATAGATATTTCCTGGATACTTTCCGAAAAGGAAGGCTTCTCTGAGAATGAAAAAAAGGATTTCGCTTCCTGTCACAAATATTTTAAATCCGTTCGCGACTTTACCTACTGATAAAATGAATCTCCAATCCACCATACAAGCAGCCCTTTCCGGCACCCTGCAAGCCTCAAAGACATTCGATGTCAAGACGATTGCTGAGTTCAAAGAGGCCGCCGCCCAATTGCTCGCAGCGCAAAATACGCTGTGGAAAAGCGGAAAGCGGGCGCACCTCAGATCAGGCAAGGGGAAGTCGGTTCAACTGTCCACAGACGAGGCTTTTATTCGCGTGACCTTGAAAGAAGGGGCGAAGCAGACGGCTGTGACAGAGACAAGCCGACACGCCTACCACACATCAGATTTTTCGACACAAGCAGCGCAGGTGGCGGGATACGTATTCGACCGCTCTCAAAACGGGGGAGATGTTACAAGGGCTGAAATAGCCGACGCATTAAAGATTCAGGAGGGGCGTGTTGCAGCCCGAGTGAATGTGCTTTTGAAACAATATGAAAACGGCGGCTACACCGCGCCTTCAGGCGAATACCGCCTTGTTTTAACTACGCCCAGGATTAGCCGTTTCCAAGGCGCGAGCGACAAGCCAAATGAGGCTATGCTGTTTGAAAAAATTAGCCATGCCTCACAAGGGGAACAAAAAGAACTTTTTTAAATGCGGATACTGCTATTGTATATCTTGCTAGCCTCTTGCCACAGGCAAGGCATTCCAGAAACCCAAACCTGCGATGCAGACAGCCGATACTACCCCGAAGCCCCCGTGCTTATAGCCAAGATCGAGCCGGACGGGGAACTTAGGCGGTACTACTACTCTTCGGAGGATTCGGTTTTTGAGACCACCTCCATACACCTTACGGCAACGCTCCGGTACATCGGGCGTGGCAGGGCTTGGTCTTGTGACGGGGTTTTGGTTAGCGGCGCAGGGCGGGTGGAATATTTTTGGGGGAAGAAATAGGCTTTCACGATTTCAAATATAAAAATCATGGCAACCGTAAACAAAAACGACCTGAAACCTGGCGACAAAATACGCATCAAAACCGTGACGGGCGAAACATTCGCACACGTCCATTCCAAGATTTATAGCGGAGACAGCGAAGATTTTAGGCTGGTGCTTTGGATGCGCGGGATGCCGACAAATTTCCACGCCTACCTTTCAGATTTTGGGGCTGGGGCGGAGATAGAATATTGTGAGAGCGACGGGAAAAATATTTTGCTGAGAATGATTTGAGTTTTGTATCTTTGTCCTGCCGAAAGCGGCCTTTCTGGGGTGGAATCCAGAACAGTAAAAACTTAGGATGTTTAATGCGTCCCTCTGCGAGGGTGCGGGTTTCGGGTTTCTAAGTCCCGATTTGGTTTCCAGCCGCCCCACCTCCGCAGGGGGATTTTTTTTGGAAAAATGGCAGACCTTACATTTACAACAATCGAAGAATCGGCAAGGGCGTTCCTGAAAATCAGCCGGGACGAATACGCAATTTGTAATTATGTGCAAACATGGTCAACTTGCCCCGGAAACAAAAGGCCGGGATATTGCGACCGAACCAAAGGGCAAATGGCTGTTTTCATCGGAATGTCCACAAGGGGAATAATGAAGATGCTGGACAAAATGGAGCGGCTTGGATTGATTGAAAGGTACTCAAAAACCCTGTTTCTGCATCGAATTACTCAGCGTTGGTTTGACATTGTAACAGTTGCAAAAGCAGAACGCAAAGGAGAACAAAGTTCCTCTTTGCCAGCGCAACAAAAGGAGAACAAAGTTCCCCCTAAAGAAGAACAAAGTTCCTCTTTAGGGGAGAACAAAGTTCCCCCACATAAAGAGTATAGTAAAGAAGTAGTAAGGGGGGGAGAGGAAACACCCACCCCCGCCCCCGAATTTCAAAACCTTCAAAGCCAAAAAAAAGAATCTCCAAAGGTTGCGGAAAAAGGTTCTTTTCAATCCTGCTCAATCCCTTGCAGCCCCAGCGATTTCCACAAAAACGGCAAGTGCGCAGAAAACGGCTGCTTCGAGGTAACGGCCATTGCAACGGGTTCGGAGATTCCTGGCGTTACGCTTGTCGGGGCCGCGCCGTTCGCAGATGAAAACGGAAAGACTTGGCACGATGGTACGCAGTTGGTTCAGGCCGCGCCAATACACCACCGCCGAAACGGGCGCATAGAAATCCCTGACGAAGCCGCCGCCGAAATCCTGCCGTGGGCAAACGGTGACGGGGCGCAAACCATAAAGGGGTGGTACGACCGTGCTTACAGGCAGCACAGCCCAAAAGACGTAGAAGCGATGGTATTAAAGTTTTCCGGGGTATTCTTGTCAAGCGAAAAAGCCGCCGTTCGTGACATGATGGAAACAAACCCGCTTGCATTTTTCAAGAAAAGATTTTCTGGTTTCATTGTAGACCAACCCGCTTTTGATCGAATGAACGCCCCGCGCAACATCGGGCAAGCCGCGAACGGGCAAAGCGGGAAAGCAAACATTAACCGGCTAGGTAGTGACCCATCGGTTTACAATCAGCCACAAAAGTTTTGAACAATGGATAATTCTGACAAGCAAAATGCGAAGTTTTTAGGCGATTTCAAAGAAGAAAAGACAATGGCCGAACACGAAAGGGATGTTTGTTTGTCCGCATTGAAAGCGGTGGCCGGTATTGAGGCATGGATAACAGACGAAAAAATGAAAAGACATTTTCAGACGATTGTTTACGGCACTATCGATTCGATCGAAAACTACAGGCCGTCCCCGTGCTTTTTTATGGCAACCGAAAACGGGATAGCAGACATTGACACACCTCCATCCGACAACTAGAGCAATGACGCACGAAATAGACATCGAAGAAATAGCGGCAAAACTTGCCAATGGCATGACCTTAGAGCAGTTGCGCCAAAGGCAGGGCGGCGCGTTGTCTAGCGGTTCGATACCGCCGCTTTCAATTGCCGTGCCGACCACAGAGGCAGGGCGGCTGCACCTGGAAAGGCTTCGCATGGGCGCACATCCAGCGCAGCCAACGCTTCGGGACAACTCGCAGCAAATGGAGTTTGATGTTGCAAAGCGCAAGGTTTGGGCGTTGCTCCAATTGAGGGCAGCCCACATTTCCGGCATCGAAAACAGGGATTTCAATTGGGTTTTTGACGAAGGAGACGCTTGGATAGTCAGGAACATGACAAAGTATTTTATCAACGACACGAGCTGCGAATTTGAAGGCGGGCTGGCAAAAGGGCTTTTCCTTTACGGTATGCCCGGAACTGGAAAAACGGAGTTGATGCAGGTCTTTGAGCGGTTTTGCAGAGAAAACAACCTGCCAAAAGCCTTTCAGTTCACTTCAATGGCCGAGACTTACGTCAAGGCCAAATCCGACAAGCAGTTTGACCCCATTACGCCAAACATCCAACTAGACAGGTGCTTCGATGAGTTCGGGCTTTATACGGGGGCCGTGCTTACGTTCGGAGAAAGCCTGGACATAAACGAGGCGATAATAGAGGCGAGGTACAAACGCTTTAGGCAGGGCGGGCAATTGACGCATTTTATATCAAATGCCTCTACTGCGCAAACAGAGGAAATGGTTACCCCAATGATATTTGACCGCTTGAGGTCAATGTGTACAGGGGTTTGGTTTAAAGGACAATCTAAAAGAAAGTGATATGCAAAACTTGCCGGAAACGACGCTAAAGCTGCTCAGCGCGGTAATGTTGTGCGGTTCTATAGAGCGCGTATACATCCTTCCAAAAAGGATAGTTTATTTCCCGTGCAACACCCGACGCACTGGAGAAAACATCCGAGATGCGGGCATTTCCGATTTGGTGCAGAGGTTTGTGACGCACTCGCTTTCAAAGTCCGTTGCCCACCATTTCCGCGAAGGGGCGTATTCTTTGAAGGGTGGCAAAATTGAGATATTGAAATGAAACAATCATCCCACAAAATCAACGCCCGCTTCGACGCGCTAACAAAATGCGGAATGTCCGTCACGCTTCGCGCCGAGTGCCAAAACGCATTCGAGTACCGAAAGCACGGCAACCTGGGGAAGTGGGAGCAATGCCATGCCAAGGTGTTGCGCCGGGTAAAAGTCCACCAGCCCTCGTTTTTGGCGGGGGTCGAAAAAATATTTGAGTTATGAGCGAAGAAGTAGGGTCTATTTATATTGAGGTCAACAAAACAGACCCAAAGCCAAACCCGGTAACTTACGAACTTTCCACCGTGTCGGAGATATTCGATGCGGTGACAGAGGAAAATATAGAAAGGCTGCTCGAGGCTTTTGAGCAGTGTTTGAGGCTTGGAATGGCTACGCGGGCTTTGACAGAGGCTATTTCTGTAGGTATGCCAGAAGGTGCTGGCAACCTGGCAATGGAAAGGTTTGTCTGGATTGATGATTAACTGATGCACTGCCGACGTGCCACGTTTATGCGGCATGAAAGGCAGTGCAGGGTTATGCGGATTATTCACTTTTAAATCACTTTTATGAAAATTTGGGGCATACACAAAAAATATAATGCGCTTTCGTGGTGGGAAAACTTCATGGGCGGGCACATTTCGTTTTTCGGAATTACGATTTTTGGAGCGAACGCGATGCGCTGGTCTGTAAACATCCGCACAAGGCGATGGGGATACATTTGTTTTACCCTGCCTGTACCTGCTCGATATATCACCAGACGCAACGGGTCAAGATGGTGGGAATGGTATTTTTACCTATCGCCAAATGCAACGCCTTGGGCTTCAACATTTTATCGAGGTTCAGATGAAAATGAAAAAATACGCGCCCAAATCAGGAAACTGAATTTTGGGCATGGCTTTAATACCGACAAATTCAAAAACGATCTGTATGCTCTTAATCACAAATTCAGTTGGTTTAGAGTTTCAGAGTTTGACGTTGAACAATTTGGCGACAAAGGCGAGTGATATTTACTATTAATTATTCCGCATAACGGTCGCATGGACGCAGCCCCGCCGGTCGAGCCTTCGCGGGTGGGCGTTCGGCGGGGTTGGCGACCATGCTTTGTTCTGTGAATTTTTATTAAAACATCATTTTATGAAAAAGATACAATCTCTTTTCGCAAGAAATTACCAGACGGACAGGCTGGTTCGTGATGAAATCATCGAAGGCTCGGAATGGGTCGCAAACGGCGAAGGCGTCGCAACTCGAAAATTTGACGGCACTTGTTGCATGGTCGAAGGTGGCAAGATTTACAAGCGGTATGACGCAAAGCAAGGCAAAACGCCGCCGCAGGGGTTCATTCCGGCACAAGACCCTGACCCCATTACAGGGCATTATCCCGGCTGGCTTTTGTGTTCCGAAAACGACCCCGCAGACAAGTATTTTTTAGAGGCATTCGGCAAACAAGCCTTTGAAGATGGCACTTACGAATTGTGTGGCTCCAAAATCCAGAAAAATGACGAAAAACTGGACGGACATTTTTTGATTAAACACGGTTCCGAAATACTCGAAGACTGCCCTCGAACCTTCGACAGGTTGAAAAAATATTTGTCCGAAAAAGACATCGAAGGGGTCGTTTGGCATCATTCAGACGGTCGAATGGTGAAAATCAAGAAGAAAGATTTTGGCTTCAATCGGTAGCATTTACTACTTTTTTTATTTCACAGAACGTTTCGCACAAACGCAGGCGGGGCGAGCGGGCGGGGTGAGCGGGTTGGCTACTTCGCCCGCTTGTCGTTTGTGTTTTGTTCGACGTTTATTTTATTGGTTTTCAAGTGTTTGCGATTTGCCGAAAAAATATTTTCATCTTTTTTTCAAAAAGACTTGTACAGTTAAATAACTGTACTTACCTTTGTATCATCAAAGAAATTAAAACGGGCGGCAACCTTAATTCGGCACAAGTAAAATGACTACGTTCCAAGCAATTCAATTCGCTGCAAAAGTTCAAATCGGAACTGAAATCGAAATGGGTAGAAATTGTACGCTAACTGTTTCGGAAATCGGAGACAAAGCATTTAAAGGGGTTTTGAAAATCGGAGGCAAATTGGTTGATAACCAATGTTTCCTTTCATTTGAAACGTTGACGAATCCTCACTACAATCAAAATTTGAAGGTGAAATGAGCCACAAAGAAAAAAGCAAGCAAGCCCTCCGAAATCTCGGAGGGCTTGCCGAGCGGCAAGGGATTACCCAATCCCAAATTGCCGACTTGATACCCAACGAAAAAACGGGCGAACCAATCCGGCAGCAAACAGTCGGGCAGACATTCAATGCCCGTTTTCACCCGACGCTGGACACGCTCATTCGGTATTTGGACGCTATCAATGAATTGGCGGGGACTGATTACAGCCTTGCCGATGTTGACTATAAAACCGCCGATTGAGTATTTATTTACTCTTTTCGGTCACGTCGAACGGTCGCATGGACGACGTGGCGGCGGTGGGTTGGCTTTGAGTTTGGCCTTTCGCCGCCATGTACGGCCATGCTTTGTTAGCCGCTTTTATTATTATATTTGTGCATGGATAATCTTTTGAACAGGATACATTTTGCCGACTGCTTGGACGTTTTGCGGCAACTGCCAGACGGCTCGGTGGACTTGTTTTTGCAAGACCCGCCCTACAACACGACCGATTTACATTTTGAGTACGAATTAGATTTTCCAGTTTTGTGGAAAGAATGGAGCCGGGTATCTACACCGACCGCAGCGTTTGTTTTTACAGCATCAAATCCTTTTGCCGCCGAACTCATCCTGTCAAAAAAAGATGCGTTCAAATATGAATGGGTTTGGGAAAAAGGGAAGGCAACCCTTCAAACGATGGTTAATTTTAGGCCATTGAAAGCACATGAATTGATTTTGATTTTTGGCAAAGCAACCACATATAACCCGCAAAAGGAAAAGGGTGCACCGTACAAAGGCAGAAATTGTGTTTCAAAAAAGAACGGATGGGAGGGCTTTGGCGAGTACAAAGGGAATGACAATGACGGCTTTCGTCACCCTCGAAGCGTAATTAGGGAAAAGTCTGGCGACCGTGACGGCGCATTGCACCCGACCCAAAAGCCGATTGACCTTTTCCGCTACCTAATCCGCACCTACTCGAACCCCGGCGACGTGGTTTTTGACGGCTACGGCGGTTCAGGAACGACGGCAATTGCGGCGCAAATGGAGGGGCGAAAGTTCATCGTTTGCGAAAACCATTTACCGTATTTTGAAGCGAGTACGGCACGGCTTTCTAATTTGGTTGCTGCGCCTTATTTATTTTCTGATTGCGGCTAACTGAGGTTTCACGCAATTATTAGAGTCAATCTAAATAAACATGAACTTTACGGTAATTTAAAGCCGCGAAAACCCTGGCGAGTTCACGCTACAAGATGAGAACGGCCAAAGCGTCGCCCACGTTCGCGGCGAAGCCCTTGCACATCTTTTCGCGCACCTTCCAGAATTTTTGGATTTTTTGGACGGCGTGTTAAACGAACCCCACGTAACCTATTTCGAGGTTACTAAATTAAGGGAAAAACTAAAAAGTTTCAGACCATGAGCGACTTTTCAAGATGGACGGCAGCGGACGTGGCCAAACTCCGCGACGCAATAGCCAAGCGCGGCGCGACGGAACTAATCGAAGTCGGCAAAAATTCGCGTTCTAAGAAACGCGCCCCCAAAACAAGGGTAGGGCAAGGCGCGGGGCTGGATGTTAGCGCGGGGGCGGCAAGGGCGCGGCCAAAGCGCGTAAATGCGCTTGGAATTGGAAGCACGGCTCAAATAGGAATAGATCCCGGCACAAAAACAGGGTTTTGCCAGATTGGTCTTGGGAAAATGGTGTCTTGTGAGACATTGGGCATATTTGATGCGATCGAATCTGTTAGGGCTGTTCACAAGTTGTACGGCGATGGTCTTTTTGTCCGCTTCGAGGATGCCCGCCTACGCAAGTGGTTTGGAAAATCCGGCCCTGAAAAATGGAAGGGCGCGGGTTCAATTATGCGCGATTGCGCGATTTGGGAGGAAACACTTACCTCGCTTGGAATATCGTTTGAAATGGTCGCGCCTAAAGACGTGAAAGAAACCACAGAAGAGCATTTTAAAAAGTTGACCGGGTGGAAGGGCCGGACAAGTATTCACGCAAGAGAGGCGGCATGGCTTATCCTGCCATATTTGAAACCGAAAAATATTTAAATCAATGAGCGCAAACTTCCATAAATTTGCCTCACCAATGCTAGACCCAAACAAAATAGCCTCGTTTTGCGAGGTCGTCTACGGCCAGCCTATCTGCCCAACAGAGGGCGCGGCCAATATCGTGTACATCGAGGGGCTAAACCCAGACGGCACAGAAAACGACGACAAACTCGACGGGTGGAACGACCTTCGCCTGTTGGTCGGAAAGGTCAAAGGTGAGTGGCAAATACTGTTTTCGCAGGTTGCCACCACAGAACCAGGGCGGTTCTACACCGAAAAGCCAATGAACAAAAACGGCGCGGCGCGTATTGCCTTTGGCTACCACCCCCCGGCGTGGGCAGAGGGATTGCACAAGGGCAAGTTCCCCGCCCTGGTTCAAAGGAAGCCCGTACTTATCCATAGGGATTTAAACAGAGATGGCAAGCGCAATGAATCCGAAAAGTCGCACATGAGCGGGCTTATCGGGCTAAACCACCACAGCACAAGCCTGAATTTCAAAGGAAAGTATATTGGAAGGCATGGGGCGGGATGCAAGGTTGGATATGATTATTTGAAGCACCTAGATTTTTTGCAAATACTTAGGTTTGACCCTCGCAGGGTGGCAAGCGAGGCTATGCACCAGGAATATCTCCACGACGACTGGGTGTTGCCGGGGGATGACTTTGCGAAGTTCACCCCAAAAGCAGCGGTATGAAGGTAAGGCACCTCTTCAGGTTCCGATACGCCGGAACGCCATACGAAGGCACGGCGAACGCCCACGGGGAAGGCGACGTGCGGGACGGAGTGGCAAAGAAAGTGGCGGTCATGTACCGAGTGACCCCAGAAGAGGCCGCGCTCGGCATAAAATTTGATTACATCCACAGGGAGCGGGTGGGCGACGAAGCCCTGCTGTTCCTGAAAAAAATCATTGGGATATGACTAACCAGATTTCAAGCGGAGAACCGTCCAGGTTTCCGACACTTGTGCTGATATTGTGCTACGCCGTAGCGTTCGTGCTGATGATGTTCGCGCTGTCTTGTGGCGAGAAATAAATGCAGCCAGTTTTACAATGTCAGATTTATTGCCAACCTTTGCGGTATGTTCAGCCTTTACTTCAATGAAAAGCGGCAGGCGTTTACCATAATCCAGTCAGGGGTTACGGTAACAGAGTTTTATGACGGTACGTCAATCTTAATGTCAGAAAACGTTGACGAACTACGGGGGATTGCGAAAGGTATAATGTTCGCAAGATATTGCGAATCACCATATTATACCGTTGAGGCACTAGCCAAAGCCATGTTGGCAGAGGTTCATGTGAAAGAAAAAACGGATTGAACCATGCCAAGCATCAACCGCAAATCGCCCACCCGACCTTGGGTGCCACATCGGAAGCCGTTTGGCACGGTGAGGCAGGATAATTACACGTTTTACAACAGTAGGGCGTGGAGACGATTTGCGACGCAAGAGAAGATGCGCTACCCACTATGCGACAATGTTGATGTGTGTGGGGGTGCGCATGAGATAACAGACCACCCAATACCGATAAGCGAGGGTGGACATCCATTCAATCAAGCGATGAATCACTATTGTGCATCTTGCAACGCAAGCAAGACAGGCAGGCAGGGGCATATCAAACACAAGGCAGTATAATGTATTGCCTGAGTGCGTTACATGGGGCAAGCGCAGAGATTGACACGGGGCGAGGCTAGCGCGAGGGAGTACTGGACAGACCCGCCAGACGCATCAACCATTAGTATAGATAGCATCATTGAGATGCTTGATTCATTGAGGCGCGTGAGGTTGGTGCCAAGCGAGGGGGAAGGCGGTTCAATCTCCAAAGGTTAGCCGCCCAACAT
>CAZEQP010000054.1:0-10515 GCA_964514345.1 uncultured Candidatus Obscuribacterales bacterium | reverse complement strand
GTGATTTTTTAAAGCGCATCGATAAAAATTACAGCAATCACACAAAAATTGCGGTACTCAGATCCGACGCCAAAACCGGCTCGGCGGTAAAAACGGATCTTCAATCCGCCGATTTTTATATTGCCAAATTGATCAAAGTGCATCCACCTCGCGGCAAGTATCCGGCAGTAAAAATGTCATATACAAACGAGATCAAAAGACTTTTGAAAGACCTTCCGGTCCCGGTTCTAAAAGCACTGGCAGACAACAGAGCCAAAATAAGCATTCTTCCTTCAATCGTGGAGCGTGATTTTCGTATGCAAAACACAGTTCCACGCGGCTGGGAAGAAGGCACAAGTTGGCAGAACAGCACAGCATTTTGTCAGGGCACCGAAGTGGTGATTTCTGAATACAGAATAGACCAGAGCACAGGCGAGCCTGTGGAAACAACCGATGAAGTCGGCGTCATACGTCATGAGGTCGGTCATGCACTGGATCACTGCCTCGACATCAGCGATTCGGAAGAGTTCAAACATGCTTACAGACTGGAAGCTGCCCGTGTGCCGCAAGAGATGCGACGCAAGCTGGATTATTATTTGCAATCGGGAGACGGCGGACCGTCTGAAACTTTCGCTGAATTATTCAACGACAAATTCGGCGGCTATACAGACAGCGGCAGAGGCAATATCGCTTCTCAGGTGAAAAATTATTTTCCAAACTGCAAAAAGATTTTAGAGCAGAAACTGAAAGCTCTTGAAACTCAATAACTCATGCCTTCTTGCAAAGGCATAACCCCGGCCCTTGTGATAAAGCGCACAGGCAGACTGCGTCTGTGTTTTCCGCTTGCAGGCACATAAACATCGAAATGCAAATGTGACCCATCCGCCTGACCGGTGCTTCCTGCTAAGGCAATTGGTTGTCTGGCCTGCACCATCTCACCGATTTTTACCATTGACCCGCCCGGTCTCAAATGCAGATAACGCGCGTATGTTCCGTCGTCATGTTTTATGACCACATAATTGGCTAAACTGGCGAACTCAGCTGAAGGTCCGCCCTGCGTTGAATCAGTCCTGACCGCCACCACCAGACCGGGTCGCGCTGCGCAAATCACATTTCCTTCCGGCATATCAAAATCAATGGCAAATTCATCGTCAGTTCCGGGCATATGACTGTCCATCCCGCCGTATCCCTGGCTCACAGCATGCATTTCCATCGGATGATAGGGCAAATAATAAGCGATGTTGTCATTGTGTACACCGCCCCTGATGCCCGGTTGCCACTCATAAAGCCAGTCCCAGCTCGTTTCTTTCTGGGGATCTTTGGCGATGGCTTTGAAAATAACAAACGGTTTTCTGAAATCCTGCCTGACAGCGCTCAAATCCATGGTGAAAGGAACAAGCCTGGTTCCTTTCATATTCTGGAAAGTGCCCGAAATTGTCACTGTGGCTTCAAGCAATTTGGGCGGCAAAACATTGATGGTAATTGATTCGTCATCAGATTTCAAACTTAAAAGCAAAGTCGGATCATCTTCGGCTCGCGCCGCCTGAATTCCAAGCAAACAAATTAGAATGCTTAAAAGTGCTATCAGTTTTGAAGCTTTATTATGAAATCTATTCATATGAACAGAATACTCTAAAATCTTTGAAACCTTTTAGTGGTAACTTTTGCATATTCAAAGAAGGAGAATGATATGCGCTTGTCCGTATCCGTTATTTTGTCCCTCACAATTGCCCTGAGCTGCCAGTTTTCCACACTTGCCGACACAAGCTCGGAGCCTGCTGCACCGGAAACCAAAGTCTGGCAGGCGGAGGAATGGGTCAAATCGAAAAATTCTCCCTGGTTGAATCCAGCCGACGCCGAAACTGATAAAAAGAAACACAAGGCTCCAATACGCAATTTCATCAAAGCGGTAGCCAAAGGAACAGCCAAAGAACTGAGCACAAGCGCAGAAGATTTCGCCAAAGACATGGTTCTTGTTTTTTCAGTGCAAGACATCGACCCTTATGAGTCCAAAGGCGTGCCCACAAAACGCCCTGCAATCGTGCTTCAATTCAATATGGTGGACGGCTCAAGCTGTTATCTGAGACGCTTTCCTGACGGCAGTTATGCCATTGAAGACGGTTTTGCCAACGGCACTGTTTTGATACCAAGAAAAGAAAGCGGAGATTATCTGGTCAAATATCCAAACGGCGTAAACGGTCGCATGGTCAAAGACAACACCGGAAATATCACTATCTACCGCCCGGACAAAACTGTCACCACAGTGGCAAAAACCGCTTCCGGCGCCTTTTCTGTCAGCAACACCAAATTCGGCTATATGGGTGATGCACGCCCCGACAGCACCGGCTTAAACTATGAATCAGGTCAGTGGTAGATCTAGGACGCATCCAGGCACTCGAAGATCTAGTCATTGTCTGTCATGGCAATGAAGATTACGATAACGCTGTTATCTATTACAATGTGATTATCAATATGCTATCTGAAAAACCGCATGAAGAATGGGTTCTCGATTGCTTGATAAAAAACTATCACTGCCTGGGTGTCTTGCATCGTGTGCATGAACGCTTCAATCTGGCTGAACCTTGTTATCAACAAGCTATCGAATGGAGCTGCACACGCCACGGCGAAAAACATTTCAAAACAATTGAGTTGCAAAATTATCTGGCCGGACTCTATTTTGCCCAGGGGAAATTTGAGCAAGCGCACTACTTGCTAGTTTCGAGTCTCGATCTATACAAAAATAAACTGGGACGAGATCACCAAGTGGTGGCACTCACCCATTATGCTCTGGCGCTGGTTAAAAGAAAAGCGTTTAACCTGGCTCCCTCAGGCGATTTCGACGACTCACATTTCAAACAGGCACAGTCTATTTTAAATACAGACATTTCCAAGCTAACTATGGATGCCCCTCGCGATCAGGTTCTGGGATTGATTCATTTATCGATGGAAAACTATAAACAAAACCGCTTCGATGAAGCGGAAGAATTATTGCGCCATGGCATCCTGCTTGAATTAAACGAACTATGGCCCAAACACCCGCTTGTATCAGACGGTTTTCAACTGCTGGCCGACTTATACAAATCGCTGGGAAGATTCACACAGGCTGAGCGTTTATACCAGAAAGCTCTGGATTTAAGAAAAGAAGTGCTGGGAGAAAACCACTTGCAAGTAGCCGCCAGTGCATTTTCGCTGGCTAACCTTTATATGGACATGAGCCGCTATGCAGATGCTGAACAATTTATGGCTCAATGCTGCAAAATTCGAAAATCAGCGGGTTTTCCGCCCCTTTATGCAGTTTCTTTGAAAGCTTATGCCGATGTGCTTGTACAATTAAAGCGACCCGATGAAGCAAAAGTTTTGCAAATGCAGTCAGAAGACATACTCAAAAATTATGGAAAAAAATAACCCTGGAGAAAGCTGTGAAAATTAAAAGTCAAAAATCATTCTCGAAAGCTTTCTTTCTCATTTCGATGGCCGCACTTTCAAGTCTGGCTGTTTCAAATCTTGCATCCTATGCCGAGGAAGAAAAAAAAATATCTCCGGCCTTGAACAAAAAAATAAAAGAAGAATACCGAGCCGGCTTGGAAGCTTATACAAATAAAAACTATCAATTGGCTGCCGACCACTTTCGCAAAACAGTAGACTTAGGCAACAAAACACCTGGCGCATGGCTTTACGCAGCTCACAGTTTTTTGGCACTGGGTCAATATCCTCAAGCCAAGCAAACATATGAACTGGTAATCAGCAAATTTAAAGACGCGCCGGAAGCGGATATAGCCAGAAAAGGTATCGAATCTATTGATGCAAAATTAGCAGAAGGCAAAGCTCCTAAAAAACCGGCAGCGGCAACCGATAAACCAAAAGCCGCCGCCGGCGATCCCGAACCCAAGCTTTCTGACTTTGTTACCATAGTTCCTCCCAAAATGGGCCACCCGGCTGTCAGCGCCGCATCGATAAAAGCGGTAAAAGAAGCTTTGAACAAAGTTCCGGCTCATCTGCGTCAAAAGTTGATCGAAGCCAATGTCAAATTCAACATCTGCCCCAACATGATCGATAAGTGGCCGGATTCACTTAACGACCTGGACGAAGAGAAAGAAGAACTCAATCTGGCCGAATTACCCGGGCGCCTCTACGGCTCAGACTTGTATATCTATGAAAGAGCAAAATCACGTGGATCCACTGCGTTGAAAGCGGCTCGCAGTCCCAGTGAAATGCAACACACCGCGATGAACGAATGTTTCCAGTTGCTGGATGACCAGATGAAAATGTCCAAAGACCCAAAACTTCTTGTCATATACAAAGCAGAAGTGGCGGGAATTCCCGAGACTTATCATGGCGCAATGGCTAACTTTATGAAAGACGACGACTGGGGACCGCGCGAAACTTGCGCCGAACTTACCGCCGGAATGCTTGGAGCCGCCGGCGACAAAGATTCTGAATTGAATCGCTTTTTCCCACGCACTAAAAAGTGGTTGAAAGCCAAGATGGGTCTTTAACTAGTTAGATTCGATCCACTTAAGAGCTGCCGCTATGACAGGGTCGTTTGCCGATCCTGCCGGAATATTTCCAGAACCAATATTGATATCAGGTTCGATACCATCGTTGTAAATCTGTTTAGTTCGATCGGCTTCAGTAGATGTTGTCAGATACAATGCGGCGCCGTCACTAAGTTTTATTGTTTCATTGGCGGTGGACAATCCGCCTGTGCGCTCACCCAAAAAGCAAGTTTTACTTCTGCCTCTAAGCGAGATGGCCACTGCTTCTCCTGAGCTCAAAGTATTGCGGTCGATTAAAACTGCTATTGGATTATTATGGGTAAAATCACCCATTCCATCCACCATTGAAAAGTTTGCGCTCGCCCCGCGCATAGAAACCACACCTGAAGCGCCCTGCCTGTAATACCAGGGAATGAATTTGTTTCCGTAAACAAAATGACCAAGAGTGCCGGCTCCAATCACAGGTCCGATGCCGACTAACATGGGCCACATATTGCCGCCGTTATTCCCGCGCAAATCGATAATCCAGCCGTTTACTCCATAATTTCTGCACTTCTCGATTTGTTTGCGCAAAGCACCGGCATATTCATTTAATTTGGCATCAGGACCCGATACACCTTCGACCACGATGAAGCCCACACGTCCTTTTTTAGACTGCAAAAATAAATCGGCTTTCTCGCGTTGAGTAGGACGATATGGTCGTATATTTTTTTTCTTTCCAGGAGAAGAAGGACCAGCCACCGGCTTTCCAGCAGGGTCGAGCATGAAGCTGTGGTTATCGTTCAGACTATTAAGCGCATAAACTATCGCCGAATAAACATCCGAAGGCTTGCTGGCATTCGGCGCCATTGAAAAGGCACGCGAGCGCACTTCGATCCAGTTTACTTTGTCACGATTGAGAGCGCGTGTCTCTATTGTCTGCAAAGCATTGTCAAGATAACTTTGAGCATCTTGCGCCCTGGCCGCCCCTGTAGTGACTGAAGCAAAAATCGCAGAAGTGACAGAGACGGCAAATAAAAGCTGCTTGGAAATCAGTGCCAAATAAAAAACCCGCAAGAGACTTACGGTGTTATTTAACCAGTTTTTCGCAATTTCCTACAGTCTTTCTGCATTCATTTGCACAAGCCAGCATTGTATTGTCACCGGAAAAAGCATCCATAGTTTTAGCTGTTTCATTACAGGCTTGCACGGCTAATGCGCATGATTTGGCTTGCATTCCGGCAGAACCGCGATTGAGATAGTCAAAAGCTGTTTTGCATGCCTGGATGCAATCTTTCAATGAATTTGTCACGCTGGCTTCAGCATGTTTGCCGCCTTTCTTGACACAGTAGTCGAGAGTTTTCTGACAAACGTCTGCGCAATGCTTGGTGTTACCCTTGGCGATTTCAGCTGTGGTCTGGCTCATTGCCGGCTGAAATAGTCCCAAAGTGGTAACTGCCATGGCGACTAGAAAAGTAATAAACGGTTTCATTCTATATCCCCCATAAAAAGTACAGTTTCATTTATGGGTGTAGCGTCTTTTTGAAAAATTAGCGCCAGATTTGACTCGATTGTCTGTGGTAAATTCAACCCAAAATAGAAGCGGGTACATAAGTAGAAATATCCCGGGAGTTTAAATGACGAGCGAGAAAGACAAAAGCGAGGATATAAACCTGCTCCGCACTGAATTAGAAAATTCGGCCGTCAAGCCCATGGGAAGGGACTCCGACCTTGGTAAAGAAAAGCACCAAGAATTGCATCAAGATTTCAAAAAGTTGGAAAATCAAAACACCCTTTCAGATCCGGCTTTGATAAGTCCGCTTCCGGGAGAGTCAAAAGAGCAATTTCAATATAGAGTAGAACAAATTCAGTTAAATAGATTCGGATTTGAAGGAGAGCTTACTTCAGAAGACAGAAACAAACGTGTGAAAGCTACACATCCTATTTACGATGTACCCCTTGAAACTTCAAATATCGATCAACTGCAAATTACAAACTCTATGACAGCTGGAGCGGAATCCGATCTCCAATTAGCCCAATTTCTAGACTTTGGCAAAATAACGAGGGATCTTGGCACGGCGGCAATTCACCACATTGATGCTCTGAATGAGGAAAATTAACCCCAGAAGCCCCTCTTTCTTATTTGCACTCCGACAAATGTGCATGCCGCCGAAATTGCCGCAAAGATGAGACCGATCACTGCCGCAAACAGAACCATGTCAACGCTGAACCGATCGTCTGGGTGTCTGATTTCAAATTGATGAGCAAGACAAATCAGCATAATTAAAACAAATGGAACGAAAAATCCTGTAAGGCTGCTTATCCAAAACCATTTGGGCAACTTCCTTTTTTTCGATTTCTGAGCTCACTTCTTGCCTTGCAGCCCCAACTAAAGCTTTCAAGTATTATACAGGCACAGAGTATTTTATTTTTCAACTCATCCGAATTGGACAAACCCGGCTGTGGCGTAATAGACACGAGCATTTGCCCTTGCACGGCAATGCAAAAGCAGACATTTCAACCGGTCCGGAAAAAGCAGCAACCGAACTTTGACCGAACAAACACAAACTCACAAGTGCTGCACAAAAATGCCCTGCAATTAGTATACAAAGCGAGCACAATATCGTATACTATTTTGTATACATCCCGCAATATTGCACATTCCCATGCCCTCAAACAAAACAAAAAAAATATCCCAACGAACAGTCAAAGCTTTTGAGACCGATATTGCTCTTATAAACAAACACGCAAAAAAAATGGGATGTACTGCCGCCGACGTCATTCACGTAATGTGCGAGGACATGCGCAGAAAACAATACTTGCAGGAGCTTGGAGAATCTTTTGATTCGGTACGATCAAACAAGAATTTGTACGCCGAGTTGCAAGCCGAACAAAAAGCATGGGATGCCACCATATCCGATGGGATAAACGATGCCACTTAGAGGAGAAGTTTGGGAAGTGGACTTGAATCCTGTCCAGGGGCACGAACAGGCTAAAATGTGTCCGTGCGTCATCATCAGCAATGACATGATGAATACAAAAATGGAATTGAGCATAGTCATTCCAATCACCGGAACTGCCTGGTACACAAGATCCGGAAAATTGTCACCGGCGATGAAAGAGATTCTTCCACCTGAAGGCGGGCTTAAGAAGGCAAGTTACACAATGGCGTTTCAGGTTCGCACTGTATCACATTCTCGATTCACAAAGAAAATGGGGAAACTTTCATCCAAGAAACTTTCAGAAGTCGTTCAATCTGTGCAAGAAATTATTGAGGAATAAAATTTTCGATACTCCTACTCCACTCTCAGCTCTACGATTTGACCGTCCTTCATATTTGCCATCTGCACTGCAAACTCCTGAACGTACATCTCATAAATCTCGATGAGCGGGACTGGTTTTCGCTCACGCTCCAGCTTCTGCGGCGCTTTCACCACTGGCTTGGTGAATAATAAAGGCAGATACAATATGGCTCTGTCTCCGGGCAACTCGCTTACTTCGGCTTGCCATCTTTCCCAGCGTAAACCTTCATAAAAACTATCCAGATTTGCGGTCATGCACCAGTAAATAAAATCCGGGTAAGTCGTGTCCAAGTCTTCCCATTGCAGTGTGTCAGGAGCAAAATAAAACATCTTGCCCGGGTTTCCCAGTTCGCCTGCATCACTGGCAAAAAAACCGCCTGTAATATCATCAGCGACAAGGTGATATGGCAACTGAACGTTTGCCCCTTGCACTTGCATGTTCCATTCAGAAACACTGCGCGGCAATCTTTCACATCCTGAGCCCAGAATGCGAATCCAGCCAGAGTCTATGAGTAAGCCACCGCTTTCATAAATGATCGAGCCCAGAATAGATTTTGTAGACACCTGCATTTCAAGAAGAGTTTGTTCTTTATCTTCTCTCGTTGCTGGAAGAATCTCGACGGAGTTTTTTGCCTCAGCAATCCATTCTTGGACGACCGACCAGCCTGGATCATCGGTGTTAATCAGCTCTTCCAATGTTTTTGGTTCGGTCAAAATCTCATTCCTTCATCTTTATCCCGGCTAAAGTTTTAGCGAACAATTGTCTGGTATCGCCGTCCTTCCAGCCGACAGTGACTAGCGAGACTGCGTATGCTTTATTCACGTTGGTGAATATTGCCACCATTTGTTTGACCGGAGCACCATTCATTTCAAATGTGTGTTCTTCCACCACACCTCGAACTTTTGACATACTGCCGAAGTCTTGCGCTTGCTTGCTCAGGCGACGGAATTTGGGTTGTGATTCGAAAAATTCTTTTTCCAGCGAATCGGCAATTTGCTCCAGAGTCCAATCGGGCTGGATTTCGCCTTGATTGACTACAATATATGCAAGTTCGCCCTTTGGTCCCTGACCTTGAATTTTTGCCACTTCGTCTCGATTGCCCGAAGGTTCCACTTTCCAGTTGCCTGGATAGTGCAATGAAAAAGGAAGCTGGGCATTTTCAAGTCTTTTTTGAGAAACAGTTTGTACCTGAGTGGAAGCCGAGTTTTGTTTTGTTTTGGAACTCGTTTGCGAGCCAGTCTGTATGCTCAGCAAAACATTGTTATAGAGAGGCACCATGGCTTCAAAATGCGAAGCAGGAGAAGTAAAAATAAAGTGATAAGTGCCTGATGTTGTGGTGAAATACACATAGCGTTGTTTGACCTTTACACCGCTGTATGAAAATTCGACATCTTCAAGATCCGCCTGAATCCTTCTTGATGAGCCTATTGCCACCTTCTTTTCCTGCAGACTTTTGAATTCAGGCAGCTTGGTGAATATATATTGATGCACCATGCTTTTTGCAAATTCAGTGGTGACTTTCTCTCCGCCCGATTCAAAACGAGCGAGTTTAATTTCTCCGTTCTCTCTCCCGTCCAGAGTCCCTTCAAACTTGGTGATGTCGCCAGCTTCGGAGCCTTTCGATTCTTTCCAGTCTCTGGGGTGAGAGAAAGTGATGCCGCTTGATTGATCGGAAAAACTTGCCATTGGAGTTTTGTTCAAAGTTACCGACGGCAGATGTTCAACATTTTTCGGTGATGCTGCATATGATGGCATACCCATAAAGAGCAAAGAGCTCAAAATCACTCGCGATACTTTTTTATTTTTCATTATTAACCGGCTCCTGAACGGCATCTTTCCATTTTTGTATTATCTTTTTGGACGGTCTGAAAGTCTGGCAGTTTTTGTCCACCGCATCCACAAATTCTTTAGCCGAGCTTGCCTTTATGAATACTCCATGCGGTGGCATAAATAAATACAAATTGTCATAGTTGTACTCAGCAACTACATAATTCATTGTGATGTCCTGCATGTTTTTGGGCGTGATAACAAGCCTCTCTGAAAGAGAGCCGCCTTTCATATCTTTATTATCCAGTGCAATTTGCATCATATTTTGAAAATCCCACATGCCGTCAAATACTGGTGCCCACATAGCATAAGTGGGGATGTTTCCGACAATTACTGTGGCGTTATTTCCAAGCATTGCTTTGTTTGAGCGCAATACGTCCCATGCGCGTTTTTGCACCAGCCAGGAAAGCTTCCAGACCCGCGATATGCCCCAGTTGGCAAAGACAAGAATAAAACACATTGTTGCGCTTATGAGTAATGTGCACAATTGTCTTTTTTTTGCCGCCACTTTATGACTGATTAGAGCGAAAAGCAAAGCAAGCAAAATTGCCGCCCCGACTGAGCTGCCGTAATTTATGCGGTTATACATAGTAAACAAATCTGGACTGTGATTGGCGGCAAAAGCATAAATCGAATAAGCGGCAAGTATTGTTCCCACACCAAGCACCGCCAGAAACTTATAGTCTTCTTTTACAAACGCCTCTTCTTCCGGCGATTTTTTGACCGCAAAATAAGCCAGACCGGCAGTAAAAATTAGTGTCAGACCAAATAAGATTTTTGACCAGAGCAAAGAGAAGAACGCCATTCCTTCTTGCACCCTTTCGACTAAGAAACTCACTCCCGCCGGTCCCAGACTGACATTGAAGCCACCCATAAGCACATCTGCCACGTGACCGGGAGAAAACTGTGTGACTGGAGTTAGACTACGTCC
>CAZEQP010000053.1:0-10538 GCA_964514345.1 uncultured Candidatus Obscuribacterales bacterium | reverse complement strand
CTTTCAGTACTAATTCGGAAAAGGACTTCAAGAAAGAATCTCTGGCGATTTCATTGCCGGCGACAACTTCGTCGAACTGATCGCATTCTACTAAGATGATGGCCACCGGGCGCTTATAGCGCTTGGCGCGACGCACTTCCGAAATGAAAACTTTGATAATGGCTTGCTGATTATAGAGACCGGTGGAATAGTCAAGGAGGGCAAGGCGCTCCATTTCAGACGTGTCTTTTGCCTTCATGCTGTTTTCGGCGTTGGTGATATAGGCAAAACCGGTCAGCTGTTCTTGCGCCTTGTGACCTCTGGATTTGCCTGGATCATGCCATTCCATGCGCAACTTGTGCAGTTTGCGGCGGAAAAGAGAATCGGGTCCAAAAAATGCTTCGTCGTCCTGGGGGTTTTTGCTCATTGCCGTTCACTCGAAAAAATAAGAGCCGCTAAAAGTAGCCTATCAGACAAATATATCATTCCCATGCTCAGGTCATATAACTCTAGTAAGCCGGAAGCATTCTATCTAAATATACTGGGATCTGCTCCCCGCTCATAAATGCGCAGACGGCTGGGATTTGGCGGCAAACTGGGGTCAAATTCAGGACGTCGGGGCGGAAGTTGAATCATTTCAAGGGCGTTGCGCTGGACCAGTCCTCTAAGAACTCCGACCTGGGACTGTCTGTAGGCGGCAAAATCGCTGCCTGTGCCCCAGTATAAGAATCCGCCTCCACCTGCCCAGGGGTTGAAGTCGAATCCTGGCAAGTACGGAGAGCGAAAAGGCGAATTGCGGTCATTCTGCCACCTGCCGTTCATATTTCGAGCCTGCCCGTACATTTCACTTGCCTGGTCAAGTTGCCGGATTATGCTCTGTTTGACATCTTCAGGTATATGAGTCCTCTCGTTTCTATGCAAAGTGTTCAACACATAGCCCGAAACAGTGCGCATTGCCTGCATTGTCATAACATCTCCCAGATTCACCCGCACCCAGGCGTTATTCGGATGACGATTAACAAGGTCGGTATAAACCGACTGCAAGGCATCAAGTTCAGCCCCGCCCATCTGGTTCATATTTTGCATATAACGCATAGCCGGATCATTTACAGGCAAATTTTTGACCGCCTCCAGTCTGGTTGCCGCCCTGTAAGCGGTTTGAACACGCAATAGCTCCGGATTGTTTTGCACATTTATAGTCGCATCCAGCCTCTGACGATCCGCGGCCAGGTCTACACGCTGAGTTTGTCCATTTATACGCAAATCGAGACTGGGCAAATCAGGCTGGTAATAAAAACGTTTTCTTGGCAGCTGAAGCTCTCCCTGAGGAGCATTAGGAGGATTGAGCTGTATGTAATAACCGCGTCTGTCCATTCCATGGACGAAATTACTGTTAGGCGGGATATTATCGATCAGGATATTTCGATAACCGCTTCCTGTTATCAGGTCCGATTCGCCGGCCGGAAAAGAATTGTAATCAGCCCTGCCCATTAAACGAGTATCGCGCACGTCATGGCTGAGACGACCATCATTGGGAGGAAAACGACCGGATAAATTGTCCCCCACCTGGGCAACCAGAAGCTCCCTTGCCTGCATAGCGGCACGATTCTGTTCAGATCCTGGACCTGAGCCTTCTAAATTGGGAATTTCGGAGCCGGACACGGCGTAAGCCTCAAAAAACAGGGTGACTTGGAAATAATGACAATATCGTCTTAAAGGGTTATATAGTCAATGTGAGTATTACGTAGGACCGACCCCAGCAGTTTTTGCAGGCTTTATGAAACTACCAAAAAACGCCTCAAGCATTCTTCTCATAGTCGTGGTTGTCTCAATCGCCCTGGCGATTTCGATTGGTTGTCTATATCTGGCAATCACAAATCAGGGTTCTCAGTAAAAGTTAAGCGAACTCGTTGCGTTCTTTGATGAATCGCTCCAACAGTTCGTCCACGGTGAGCATGCCTATTTGTCCGTCCCGACGATGGCGGATGGCCACTTTGCCTTCTTCCTGCTCTTTGTCGCCGACTACCACCATATACGGTATCTGTTGCATTTGCGCTTCTCTGATTCTGTAATTTACAGTTTCAGCCCGGGCATCAAGCTGCACTCTAAAATCATTGTCGCGCAAACGTTGGACCACTTGCTGACAAAATTCATGGTGGCGATCTGCAATAGGCAGCACAACCGCTTGAGTGGGAGCAAGCCAGAAAGGGAAAGAGCCTGCATAATGCTCGATTAGACCGCCGCAGAATCTTTCCATCGAACCCAGAACAGCCCGGTGCACCATGACCGCCTGGTGACGCGAGCCGTCCTCGCCGATATAACTGACATCAAAACGTTTGGGCAGATTGAGATCGACCTGGATAGTAGGACCCTGCCATTCTCTGCCTATGGCGTCGAATAGTTTTACGTCAATCTTGGGTGCATAAAATACTCCGCCGCCTTCATCCACCGCATAGTCGATGCCCCGCTTAATGAGGGCATTTTCAAGACCTTTGGTGGCCATTTCCCATTCTTCGTCGGTGCCCAGATATTTTTCCGGTCTGGTGGACAAATAACACTTGTAGGTGTATCCAAACGTGGTCATGAGCTTGTCGATGAGATCAAGAATGCCGTCGATTTCATCTTCCAATTGCTCGGGAGTGCAGAAGATATGCGAATCGTCTTGAGTGAATCCGCGCACACGAAGCATGCCGTGCAGAACTCCGGAACGTTCATAACGATAAACGGTACCTAGTTCGGCAAAACGCAAAGGCAAATCGCGATAACTGCGCAATTTGTTTTTGTAGATCATTATGTGTCCGGGACAATTCATCGGCTTGCAACGATAGGGCGCACCATCGATGTCCATGGGCGCATACATGTTTTCGCCGTAATTTTCCAGGTGACCGCTTACTTTATAAAGCTCTTCAGAAGCGATGTGCGGAGTATAAACAAACTGGTAGCCCCGCCGGCGGTGCTCTTTGCGCCAGAACTCTTCGATAGTATCGCGCACAGTGGCGAGATTGGGATGCCAGAAAATAAGTCCGGGTCCCACTTCTTCATGCACCGAGAAAAGATCCAGTTGTTTAGCCAGTTTGCGATGGTCGCGCTTTTCCGCTTCCTCCAGCTTCTGCAAATATTCGTCCAGATCTTTTTTGGACCACCAGGCGGTGGCATATACACGTTGAAGATGTTCACGCGTTTCATCAGCCCGCCAGTGCGAACCGGAAACTTTCATAAGTTTGAAAGCTTTGATGAAAGAAGTATTGGGCAAGTGAGGTCCGCGGCACAAGTCGTTCCAAACAGTTTCGCCTTCTTTATTTTTCATCAAATATAAAGTGGGATTGTCGTTTCTGTGTTCTTCCAGAAGTTCTGCCTTGAACTTTTCGCCTTGCTTTTTAAACTGAGCGATTTGCTCGTCCACATCAGGAATGCAGTAACGCACAATTTGCTGATTTTGTTTGACAATTTCAGCCATTTTTTCTTCAATCTTGACTAAATCGTCAGTGGAAAAATTGTGATCCGGCAATTCGAAGTCGTAATAAAAACCGTCTTCAATAGTGGGTCCTATGGCGATTCTTGCATTGGGGAACAAAGACTGGACGGCTTCGGCCATCACATGGGCAGTGGAATGGCGCAATAATTCTATTGATTCTTTGTCCTTTTCAGTAAGAATCTGTACCACATCCCCCTGAGCAAGAGGAGTGTAGAGGTCTTTCAATTCTTTATTGATAAGGGCACCGACTGCTTTGCGAAACAGCCCTTCGCTTATACTTTTAGCGAGATCGGCTGCGGTGCTTCCAGGATCCATCGATTTTTTGGAGCCGTCGGGCAAGAGCACTTCCACTGGTGCATCAATTTTTGCCCCCACTTGTGATTGATTCATGGTAATTCTCCTTTCAGCCGGCATCTACAAACTGCCGTTACTGATCTGTGATTAACCAGCTAATTTTACCAGGCAAATTCAGTTTTGAGTTCGTTTATGAAGGCGGATAGATGTGAGTCAGTGGTAAAAAAACGCAACCCAAAGGCATCCCAGCGGGAGATTTCAGTCTTAGCGTTACCGTCGTCTACAAAAATATGGACCTTAACACCAAAATTTTCCACCCTCTCCAGTTTCAACTCAAAACAGGGCTCGGCCGGCTCAAATTCAAAAGTTTGATGCTTTTCGTCCAGAAAATTCTGAATAGACAAACAAAGCTTCTTGATTTCATCCATTTCTTCCGGTTTTCGGCAAAAAAGATAACCATCCTCATTTTTGCCGCCAAAATTCATATTCAAATGACCATTGCCCAAAACCATTGAATATCCCTGCCACCATTGCTTGTCTTTCTCAAGCAAATGATCTCCCGACTGCCTGGCAGGGACTAAGGATAGAAAGGATTTATATTCTTCGTCTTCGCTCTTTAAAATGGCCAACTGGTATCAATTCCTGAAACAATGACAGAATTAATACCATATTTAAGACGTTTCGGTCGAATCTTCTGGTGGTCCAAATTTGGCAAGAACCCATGAATCTCCCATGATTCTGGAAAGCTTCTGCCGAGATTTTTGACTAACTTCAGGGTCTGAGTCCAAAATCAGAAATTCAAGATCGCTCAGAGGAGTATGCGGGTTGTTTATGACGCTTAAACGAACCTCTCTATTTTCATCAAGCACAAGTCCGTTCAACACAGTTACCGGCGTGTTGCGATTTGAGGCCACAGCGCATCTTATATGATAATCCTGGCTTGCCGAGCCGGCTTCGATTAATTCAGGATCGTTAGAGCTGGAAAACAAAAATTCAAGTTTGTCCACTTGTGCATGAGGTGATTTAGTCACAAACCAGCTCTGCACTTTAAGATTTTTTGACCGTCTCAAAAGACGCCCGATTAATATGGGGATCAGCAACTTGCTCGAATTTTCCTGAGTTACAACTTCTCTGAATTCAGGCAAATATAGAGTGCCTGAACGCAATACTGCTGCCACAGCCGGATTATACATTCCGTTGAAATCTTTCCAACCGTCGGCCCGCCCGGCTGTCTGGGTCAATTCAGCTAAGTCCCGCCTGCTTCTCATGATTTTTCTATGCGTTGTTTGGCAGCTTTAGCCACTAACGGATTGGCGTCATGACTCAATTGATTAAAGGGTTGTATATCCTGGACAGTTTCTTCCAGTGCCGGATCCAACCTCGGATTCAGCGAAGGAGGACCGAAATTAAAACTCTCGGATTTAGCCGGTTTTTGTCTTTTTCCCAGAAAATAATCATGCAAAGCTTTTTCTTTGGCCGATTCTGTCAGAAAAACTTCCAGACAAGAGCGGTCGAGTCCCATTCCATAAGAATAATTGTCTTCTTCCGCTAACAACGCAGGGGCTTTGTAGGTTGTCTCCTGGTCGATTTCATAAAGTTCAGGCTCGGCCGATAATGTACCCGGACCTGAAAGCACGGCCTTCAAATTCTGGTAAGAAGCGACTTGATCTCTAGTTTTAATCTCTTTGTGGCGCCAGTGCTTAATTGCAGCTTTGTTCACAATTCTATTGTGTTGAGCTCTGTCATCAGAGAAAAAAATTGTGTAAAGAGAATTGTCATAATTCTCCTGCGAGATTTGGGTGTCGCCCATTTTTTCTTGCATTTTGGCGCGTTCCGACTCCAGGCGCTTTTTGGTAGCTACCGAGTCGTTCATTTGCGAATGATAAGATTCCAGCCACGAGGGTGTATTCTCGTGAAATGAAAATGAGAATGAATTGTTTATGCTCATAATCAAGCCCTCCTGCCCCTCATGTAGCATGCTGCAAAATAACGACGTTGCAGTGACAATTACCGGGTAAAATAGACTTAGTTACTAAGGTTGCGTGCTAAATATGAAATCTTCAATTCTCGCTTTTTCAATCATTATATTGACGGCTCAATCAGCTTACGCTCAGGGTATTTCTGAATACGGCTCACTAATGGCCATGCCCAAACCCATGGGAGCGGCCCATTCAATGACCGGCGGCTTGAACAAATCCTTCGGCTCGGTCAATAAATCCTTGAACTCAATCTCAGGCGCAGGACAAAATGCCTCCGGTTCCGGCACCGCGCCATCGGCCAGTTTTGGGGCACCGATAAAAAAACAGCACAGCGCAGCCACAACAAACGGCAAAGTTGAAATTATTAAACTGGCAGCTCAATCGAAAGATTTACTGAAACAAGCAATCAGTCTGGAAAAAAGCGGAAAAATAAATGAAGCCGAAGCTGCTTACAAAAAATCTCTGGGAATTAGAGAAGCTTATTGGAAAGACCGAGATCCCGAGATTCCGGGCATCTTAATCAGATTGGCAAAAATAAGTATCGCCCAAAAAAATTATGACCAGGGTCGCAAATACATAAATGCATCACTGGTGGTGCTAGGTAAATTGCATGGTCCTGGAAGTTTTCACAGAATCACTCCCTGTCAATTGCAGGGACAGATTTATGAAGAACAAAACGATTTTCCACGCGCTCTTGAAGCATATGAACAATGCAAAATTTTAGCCGAGCGCTTGTCAACAGAGGATCAAGCCCAGTATCTTGAAGCCGGACAAGCAGATAAGATAAAAGAAAAATACACTGAGATCCTGGCCAAAGTTACTGGTAAAACTCAAACTACCACTCAAGAGTCTGCTTCCAAATAAGCATATTGCTATTTATATACGAAATTCAGGTGCTAGACTAGGACAGTACTACACCGGATGTCATGGGAACCCTTTTTGCTCTAATTTTTTTACTGGCGTGTTTTCTGATCGCCCCACCGGTACTTGCCCAAGGCGCCGGTGAGACTCTTGCGCCAATCAGATTGGCTCAGTTTCAAAATCCCACTATCATTCCAACCGACGCCACACCGACTCCTGTCGGTGAAGAGCGCGAATTGTTCACGCCGGGTCACGTTTACTACTTCATGCATAGATTGCCCAAAAATCTATGGATCAGCCATGTCACTGAATGCACCCAGAGACTTGAAACAAACGTGCTTTTCACCAATCATGACAATCAGGCCGATTACGTTTTTCGTATTCAGCCTAACACCACAGTTGGTTACAACATACTTCCTCGCACCAGTGTTTATTGCAATTATTTTTTCATCAAAGATGTTTTTGCTACACACGGGTTCCTGAGCAGGCCTAATTTCATGTCACTTGGAGGAGGCATTCGCCATGAAATTCCTATCGGGCAAAAGAACAATCTGCAAATCGATTTTCAAGCTCGTGAATTATGGCAAGCTCAAAATCTGCACCAGGCAGACTTGTTGCCTACACTAACTTTCACTAGGGCATGGTCTCCTAATTTGCTCATGTTCGGCAGCACTACACTGCAGATGCGCAGCCGAAACCCCTTTCAAGGAGCCCAGCGTGAAATAGACCCATTCTTCACTGTTGGTGCGATCTACAGAAAAAAAGACTGGATTTTCACCGCCACAAATACATATGTGGCCAATTTCCGCAACCGCAGCGCCATTCCGCCACAAAGCAATATGGCAATGATTACGGATCTCGAAGTCGCACGCCAGATAAACAAAAAAATGCCGGGCCTTTATACTTTTGTGCGCGCTGAGCCAATCTGGAACTGGTATTCAAACGGCAGACCCGGATTGAGCGGATTCGATTTTCGTTTGTTCACCGGTATTCGTTATATCTTTAACAAACAGCCTATCGCCAATTCATACAATCAACTGAAAAAGCAAATCGAACAATCGAGCTTACCTTATCAACCTAAAAAAATCACATCAAAATCCAGTCAGAGTCAGACTCAAACAGCCAGTACAGCTCCTGAGCCTGCACAAAATATTCCGGATTCACCAAGCTCAGATTCAAAAATTGAACTTTAGAGTTTCTATTTGGTGGCTGTTTTTCCGGGAGCAGGTTGTGCACTACGGGCGATACCACCGGTTTTCAATCGCTCAATAATTTCTTTGGTGAGATCTACACCGCTATCAAGAAATTTTTGACCACCGGCAAATACGTGCTGACCGTCAACCACGATGTCCACGCCTTTTTCTTTAGCCACTGCATTTGCAGCTTGCATGATTTTTGCTGTTACCGAACTGGTAGAAGTTTCCACCAGTTGAGCCAGAGCCTCTTGTTTGGCGCTGAGTTTTGTTTGTGCTTCTCTTATGGCTTTTTCAATTTCTTCGGTTGGCTTTTTTTCTTCCCGCATTTTTTGAATTCTGGAATTGGCTTCTTCTGCAGAAGCGCGCAATTGTGCTTCAGCTTGAGCTTTCAATCCTTCAGATGTGCTTGCTTCGGCATAATTGGCTCGCACCATGCCCAGGCTGAAATATCCAAGCTTGACCGATACGGTTGAAGGTGCGCTTTGAGCAAGAACCGGCTGGGCGCTCATTGAAAATATGGCAGATAGAAGAACGATGTTTCTGATGGCTTGATGCATGGAAATTCCTTCAACATAAATATTGGAAACGTCCACATTATACTATTTATGTGGAGCACTGAGCATTTCTTGAAACACCTGGTCGTACGAGGCTCCAAACAGCGCTTGGGCGGAGCCGTTGTCCAGCTTGGGAAAAACAGGCGCAATAAAAGATTCTGCTTCTTTACTATTACCATTCAATATATTTGCCAATCTTTCCATCTGCGCCGCGCGTGATGAATCTTTGTCTCTTGCTGCGCCTTGCTTGAAATATGAAGCCGCTTCTTCTTTTTTGCCTTGTTTGTTCAGCACCACGGCAAGTGCATAATAGTTGTCGCAAGTTTTATCCTCCAGTTTTAAGGCTTTGCGAAAACTTTTTTCAGCTTGCTCAAAACGTTCCTTTTTGAAATGCAAATTACCCATAGTCGTATGCAAAGTTGCAGACTTCGACTTAGCTTCAAGTGCGTCTTCAAAATGGGCAAGAGCTTCTTCTTCTTTGCCTTGCGCCACTTTGAGATGTCCGTGCAACTCATGCACTACAGGCGACAGTTTCTTCTCTTTGCCGGCCAATTCGCTGAGAATTTGTTGCGCTTCTTCCATTTTTCCGGCTTTGAAAGCAATGATGGAAAGACCGATTTGAGCATCCTGATAGCTTGAGGGATTTATTTTTGCCAGCTCGAATTCCACTTTCGCTTTTTCAGTTTCACCCCGGCCCAGATAATTGAAGCCGAGCGCTCCATGCAGGTTTGCTGCTTTGGGATTAATCTTCAATCCTTCTTCCAGTTGCACTATAGCCTCATCAATTTTCTTAATCTTTTTCAGTAGGTTAGCCATCAACAGACGCAAAAATGCATCTTTGGGTTTATGTTCAACCAGCGTTTTCAGTATGCTGATAGCACTTTCGTTATCTTCCAGCTTGATGGATACATTGAGCAGTGTGAGCCGCACATCATCGGCTTTGGGATTCATTTCAAGTAGGTCCTGATAAATATCTCGGGCCTTTTGCATATCACCGTGATAAAACAAAAAATCCGCTCTGCTTTTCAAATCATTGAAAGATTCGCCTTTTGCCAGTCCTGGCTGAAAGCTGCAAGAAAGAAGTAGCAAGGACAGACCTAGAATCTTTGTCGTATCTGATTTTTCACACATGCAGTTTCTCGACATTTAATATAGATTCTAGTCTAACTATACTCAAAACACATGACATCTATAAGAATATCTTATAAACTAGAGAAATCGTTGGGCTGGGAATCAATTTTCGAGTGGAAAACAAATATCGTTTTGAAGCCGTTAAGGTTGCTATAGCCCTTGCTTTCAGCCTTCCTCTGGCCGCCAGAGCCCAGGACGTGCCCGCTGTTCCGGATTCAAGCCCCGCACCGGTTCCAGCTCCGGATGCCAGCGCCGGTCAGACTCATCATTGCGAACACCACGACGCCTCCGCTCAATGGCAGCAACAAGCTCTGACCGACGCTCAGTCGGCCGCCTCCCAAGCCGCCAGTCAGGCTGTAAACATCACACCCTGCACCATGCAGCAATGTATCGACCCGAGCCTGACTCAAACGGCAGCCCAGGACGTAAGTAATCTGGCAGCCACCGCCGCTACCCAGCAAGCTGCCACTGCCGCCATCACCAATAATTTGACCGACACTTCAGCCATACTCAGCCAGACCCAGGCGATTCAATCGGCAGTTGTCGACACATCGGCAATTCAGGCTCAGACCCAGCAGGTTTTGCAACAAGTAACATTAGATCCCGGTCTAAATATTGCTGTTCAGAGTGCAGCCTCTCAGGCTGCCGCTCAATCTACTCAGACTTTGCAGAATCTGGATTTCTCTTCCACTCAAGCGATATACCAGGCGCCGAATACCAGCTCGGTCGATATTTCAGTGGGCGGAGCCCTGGCAACCAACGGAACTATCTCCGGAGGGACCACCCAGACTATAAACCCCGGAGATATGCTCACCGCCGCCCAGCTTGAAGCGGTGCAGAACATTATGGCAGGCGCCGGTCAGGGTGTTATGCTCGGTGACCAGGGTCAGGCAATCGGTGGATTGATTTCGCTTGCGCCCAACAACATATCAGGCGGCGAAAATCTGATAGTACCTAATTCGGTATCACTTAGCCTGCTTGGATTCGACAGCTCAAATCCATTTAACGCAGGCGGAAGCTCTTCCATAAGCGGATCTGTCTACGCATTGCAGAACGCGCCCAATCTGAC
>CAZEQP010000052.1:0-10638 GCA_964514345.1 uncultured Candidatus Obscuribacterales bacterium | reverse complement strand
CATAAAGCAGCCAAGAGAGCCGCCGTGAAGAGTTATTGATTTTTGTTGCAAAATATTGGGCGATATAGGCTCAGCCCGTCCGGAAGCTGAGCCGTAAACTGTAAGATGCCCTCGCATACGCACCGCATCCAGGTCTTTTTCAAAAGTGGTTTTGCCCACCCCATCTATTATATAGTCGACACCTTTGCCGTCAGTGATAACTTTGCATTCTTGAGCAAAGTCTTGTTCTGTGTAGAGTATTACGTTGTCGCAACCGGCTTCACGAGCTAGACTTGCTTTGTCTTCGCTTGAAGTGGTGCCGATTACACGGGCGCCAAGATGTTTTGCCCACTGACACAATAAAAGGCCCATGCCGCCAGCCGCTGCATGCACGAGAACCGTGGTGCCGGGAACGATTTTGTAAAACTCATGGATAAGATAGTGCGCAGTCATTCCTTGCAAAGGAAAAGCGGCCCCTTCGATATAAGAAACAGATTCAGGCAGTGGTATCAAAAGGTCTTCGCAAACATTGGCATATTGACTGTAAGCGCCTGAGCGATGAGCGCAAAAAGCGACCCGGTCTCCAATTTTGAAATCTTTGACATTGCTTCCCACTGCCTCTACTGTTCCTGCGCCTTCGCGTCCGACTGTGTAAGGCACCGGCACCGGATAAGTACCACGGCGCTCATAAATGTCGATGAAATTCATGCCTGCCGCCATGATTTTCACTCGGACCTGATTCGGCTCGCAAGGCGGCAATTCGATTTCTTTATATTGAAGAATATCTGAATCGCCTGTGCTCTCTGCTCTTATCGCCTTGCATTTGATGCCTGTTTTAGTCGTCATCTTCGTTACCTTGATCTGTTACTTGTTTCAAACTGGGATTGTTTTGTGTGAAATCAAGAGTGTTTCCAATTTTTTGTGCTTTGTGTTTTTCTGCCAGAGCTTCTTCTTTTTTGCCTGTTTGTTCCAGCCAGTTTGAATAGCTTATATGGAAGTTTGCCAGTTCAAATGGAGTTATTTGTTTGTTCTTTTCAGCCATTGCAAGAGCTGTGCGGAGAGTTTTTCCCGCTTCTTCAGGATCGCCGTAATCTCTTTGCCATTGACCGAGCCTCAATAAAGCCCGAAGATAATCGAGGTCGTCGTGGAATTCCATCTTTTTGTGTTTGGTGCAATAGCCACTTATGGCAAAGGCGTCTTCATATAATCTGCGAGCGCGAATCTCATCCATACGATCAAGCAACATCAAAAAGTCGGCGCGCTCTAGTTTTATGGGAGCAAGTCCGTGGAAGCGCACTCCGTAAAGTTTGGTGAGAACACGTTCGGCTAGATCAAGCAGTTTGTATTCCATTTCAAAAGAATAAACTTCTTCCAGGCTTCGAGCCACGGCAATAATTCTTGTTACTGAACCGGACCAATTTAAACGCTTGTCCGACATGTGGGTTCTGACCGATTCACCCTGGGCTTCCAATTGTTTTATATAATTTTCGGTTTCGGTAAGATGCTCAAGGAGCAGTTTGCCTCGATTTTCGTACTGTTGTCTGTAAAGGACATACATTTCTGCCTGTAGATCTTCCTGTTCTTTTGTCTTTCCTTCCAGTTCATATAATTTGTTCAAGCTGCGCATAGTATCAAATCTGCGATTAAAGCCGCCGGGGCTGTTTTTGGTTTCAATATTGGAGTCAACGTCTCTTAGAGCTGTTTTCATCAGATTTTCGGACAATCCGAAATTCTGGCTGGCTGTGGCCCAGTTGCTGAATGTCATCAAAATCTGCCAGTAACATTTTGCCGCAGGCGATCCGGGATCTTCGTCCGGACCCGGATAGAAAAAGAGGAATAAAATTAGCGCCAAAAATCCGGCACTGAATATGATACCGATTCTGGCGCGGGTGTTTTGAATGATTTTTCTTAATTTGCGCGGACGTTGGCTGTCAAAAACAGTTCTTTGTTTTGAAGTGGCAACGGCGTCCACCACGCCTGCTTTTCTTTGATGCGACTCGACCATCTGATTGAGTTTTACAATAACTGTTCCAGTCTGACTGGACACCGGCGCATGACCACCTGAGTCGGGCAGGGCGTGCAAGACTTCGTGTGCCGATTGATAGCGATGATTGACTTTCTTTTCCAGGCAGGTGAGCACCACTTGCTCAAGCTCTTTTGAAACTTTCAAATGAGGATTGGTCTCGCGAAAAGGCGGCGCCGGCTCGGACAAGTGAAGATTCATCGTATCCATCGGCGTGTCACCGGCAAATGGCGGCATACCAGTGAGCACTTCGTACATGACACAGCCCAGTGAATAAATATCTGATCTGTAATCAAGTTTGCCTGCAGTCCACTGTTCCGGACTCATATAAAGAGGACTGCCGAAAATGTCGCCTGTTTTTGTGAGATGCTGCGAAACTTCTCCTTCGCCGGGCAAAATTTTGGCTATGCCGAAATCGACAATTCGCACAAGCACAGAGCCGTCGTCATCAGCTGTCAGAACCAGATTAGCCGGTTTCAGATCTCTATGTACGATGCCTTTATTATGAGCATGCACCAGTCCCCGGCAAATCTGTCTGAACATGTCGAGCGCTTCGTTTTCCGGCACCGGACCGCTCATATCGAGAATGGCTGACAGTGACGATCCCACCAGATAATCCATGGCAAGATAGGCTTCGCCTTTTGCCGTGATACCAAAGTCGTAGACTGTAATGATGTTGGGATGGGATAAGCTTGCTGCCGCTTTTGCTTCCTGGCTGAATCGCTGCACGCTTGTGGGGTCCGACACCAGTTGCGGGTGCAAGAGCTTGAGCGCCACTATGCGGTCCATATATGTTTGCTTGGCTTTATATACGGTGCTCATACCGCCTTTGCCCAGCACCGACTCGACCAGATATTTGTCGGCAAAGACCGTGCCCAGCAAAGCTTCGGTAGCAAGCGGCACTAATTCACCGCTGTCGTCAGGGCAGACAGTTACGTCATCGCCGAACTTGCGGCCGCAATTGAGACAAAAAACCTTCTCTGTTTTTTTCTGGTCTGTCATTGATTTTGACCTTACTTCCTATAAGTCAAACTCAATTTTACTTTAGATAATTGGTTGTAGGGTCATTTGCAAGCGAAACCCGAATGTCAAGCGCGGTTGACAACCGGAAAATGGCACCCTGTAAGGTATTATTTTCAGGTAACTGGGAGTGGAGCGAAATATTTGTGAGCAAAAAGGCTCTAACCTGCCTTGCTGTAGTCTTGATATATTCCGGAGCTTGTTCGAGCGCAAATGCCGAAACCTCCAAAGAATATTTGGATATTAAAATGACCGCGGTACGCAATCTCTCCGCTGAAGCCCATAACGAGTTGCGGGCAGACGCGGCAGAAGTGGCGGATCTTTTGCATATGCGCCCTGTGGTGGAGATGTTGCGCACAGCTCAGCGCTCAGGCAAAGATATGTCCTTGTCTCCCAAAGCTATGCAAAGTGCGAGACTGATGTGTTTGTGGCGGGTCTTTCAAGCGTCGGAAGAAGTGCGCAAAGTGGTGGCGCAAATAAATTACGATATCGCAGTCAACAATGTGCATCTTGAAACATTGTTGAGTCGTAAAAGAAAAGTCAACAACTTATTGAACGTATTCAACTTCACCCAGAGCGGAGTGCTCGGTTGTGTAAAGAACGGATTGGCGATTGGAGCTGTTTATCCTATTTTTCGCCAGGAAATAGCCATGACCAGTTTCGGCATTACAGGCTGTCTGCCGCTTGTTAACATGGCGGCTCCCAAAGCAATTTTTCGTCGAACCACAGACAGTGTCAATATGCTTTCGCATGTTACAGATCCCAATTTCAGACCTGCTTATTCCAATCAGAGTTATTTGTGGAAATATTTCAACTCTCCCATTCCGGGTTCTTCCTCGACTGAGCCCAGGCGCGAAGTCATTCTCAAGCACTGGGAAACTTTGAAAGGACTTTCAGCCACTAATCCCAAACAAAGAGAACTGATGGCAGGCACGCATGATAAAGTGCGATTGGAAGGGATAGGCATAGTAAGCCGGCGAATCGAAATTTTGCATGATTTTAAAACACACATCGAAGAATTTGATGGAGCCCTCTTTGAACTCCATCAAGCAATCACAAATAAACCAGGCGGAGAACTATAGTGTCGGCTATGAAAATCAAAAGTGTTTTTCTGGTATTGCTTATTGTGTTTATGCATTTTTCCTGCATGAGAGAAGCTTACGCCCTTGACCGCATACAGCTTGAAGGACAGGCAAGCGCCCTCACCCCTGGTGCCAGAGAGGCAGCTAATTTGCTCGGCATTCTTCCTAAAGTCGAAAAGCTTATGCAATTGAAGCAAGCAAGAGGCGGTCAGGAAAATATGACGCTATCGGACGAAGAGTTGGGTCTGAAAGTGGATGTGCTTGACCGGGTGCTGGGAGCTTCGATGGAAGTGCGCATGGTATCAGGACGAATAGATCGAGATCTTTCCTGGGCTTTTGCCGGTCAGGGAATGTTGAATGCCAAACAACAAAAAATATTGAATTATCTTTTCATAGCCAACTTTATGCAGATTGGTGTGCTTGGTGTATTGTCCGGTCCGGCATTTCTAAATGGGCGGGGAGCGCTGGGCTCTGAGTTATTGCTTTTAGCCAGCAGTATCGGTCTCAGTTTGTCGGTGCTTTCATTTGCGCAGGCGAATATCGGATATAAAAAGCGGGTGGACGGTGACGCCACCATTTTGACCGACGTTTATAAAATTCAAAAACCGGTCACTGATGAACATCAGCCCAAATTGGTGATTAAATATCTCGATTCTGTTCCGCCCAATTCACGCGATGGAAAAACCAGATCGCAAGCTCTTATAGAAGGCTGGAAAAAAGGCAAGTATTTGCGCAGTATGAATGAAGCCACTCTGGAAAAATTGTCTGCGGTGGAACCTGCAGGCAAAAAATACAAAATCGGTGCCAACGAATTTCAAAAACGCATACGAATGTTGTTCGACACTCAATACACTATAGAGCTGTTTCACGAAGAATTGCTAGAATTACTTAGAGCGGCGGAGATAAGTTAATGAAAAAGCTTTACACATTTGTATTGTGCGCTTTGCTTGTCACGATGTATTCGGTCTTGCAAAGCCGTGGTGCCGTCAAAGGCTCTCGCATTTTGCACTTTGTAGCCTTGAAATATAAAGCCACCACAAGCGAGTCGGATAAAGAAACACTTAGGTCCAATTTCCGTTTGTTGAAGAAAAAAATACCGGTGATAATTTCAATAGAAGGCGGTGTCAATAACAGCGATGAAAAACGCAATAAGGACTTCACTGATGCCTTCGTGATCAAATTCAAAGATTTAAAAGACCGAGATGTTTATTTGAGCCATCCTGAACATATCGCCTTCAAAGAAAAGAATCTTCCCCTTGTTGACGATGTTTTAGTGATGGATTTCTGGAGCCGTTGACTAATTCAAGCCATCGCGGAAATTGAAGAAGACACCGTCTGGATCATACTGGGTGCGCAATGTTTCCAGTCTTGCCATATTGTCTTTGGCTAGGGCTTTTTCCAAATACTCAGGATGTCCAACAGTGTCCGATTCTGAAATATAGTGTCCTTTGATCAACCCTGCTAGATTTTTCATGCAGGTGTCATGCCATTCAATTTCTCTGGCGTCGTCTTCAGCTTTATCCCACATAGTCCAGGGACCGCCGTAAAGTTTGGCTTTCATCGAAAAGCAGGCATCGGAAGGCGGGTCCGGAATATTACCTGTGAAAACGGCGAACATATAAACAGTTTTGGGATGAGCTTTCAAGAAATGTTCTTTATTTACTCTGAAGACTTCTGAAAGTGGTGCATCAAAGAAACAAGCATCTACTTTGGCGCGCAGACCGCTTGGCCAGAGTCCGCCCGACATATCAAACAATTCAGGAAAAGTAGAGGGCTCAGCAATAGTTTTTTTAATTGCTTTATCCAGAAGCGGGCAGCTGTCGAGTGCTTGCAATTCATATTTGGCCTGGTCTTCATTGTCTGCAAACATGGTGGCAGTGACAAGCGCTGCTTTGCCGTTTGAACTCTTAAATTGATCTGCAATATCATCAGGTGCATGTACTGCAAACAAACTTAATTCAATACTGGATGGAAGCTGAGCGGCAAGCGGTCCAAGCCACTCGCCGATTTTTTCAATTTCTTCGTAGGGATAAAAATAAGAACTGCAAGTGATGGCTCTGGGCAGATTATGACATTTCAGGTGATAGCGTGTGCACACAGCGAAAAATCCGGGACCGGAGCCGCGGGCGGCCCAGAACAAGTCTTTGTTTTCTGTGGCGGAAGCGGTTATTTTTTTGCCGTCGGCAGTCACCATTTCAATTGCTTCCAGACTTTCATAACCGTGTCCCCATGACCCTTGATTCCAGGACATGCCGCCGGAGAGAAAATAACCGGATAACTTAACTTCAGGACAGTGACCGGTGGGAAAGGCAATTCCCACTTTATTGAGTTCGGCTTGTGTCTGGCGATTACTGATGATTGGCTGGAGTACAGCTTTCTTTTTGTCGGCGTCGACGGATATGACCTGATTCATATTGGTCAGGTCGATCATGATTCCACTGTTTCTCACAGACGGCGAGCACCAGTTGTGACCGCCACCGCGGACGGCGACTTTTACTTTGTTGAATTTTGCATATTTGATGGCAGCAACAACATCGTCTTCGTCCAAAACTTGCACCACCATTTGCGGTTTTCTGTTTTCCGGACGCAAACGATTCCACAACCCTCCCAGGACGGCCGTGTCGAAATTGACGTCTTTGGGAGAAAATATTTTGCCTTTGAAACCATATCTGGTTTTAAGCATGGCAGCATCAAGTTTTGCCTTTTTGTTTGAACTGGCGGCAAATGCTTTTAAATTGCCGGTTTTCAATGCAAGAAAAACGGAGCCGGCCGCCGCTATTCCTTTGGTGAGGAATAGACGGCGGCTTATACCTCCGACTGCGATTTCATTTAAATTGTCATTTTCATTGTTCACAATCGGAGTCTCCTTTTTTCTTACTTTATTGATTGGCAGATGTGTTGGCAACGGCTTCAGAGTTTGGTTTTTTGTACAAACGCTTGCCCATTACCCATGTTTCATCAACAGCGCGGCTGTCACCAACTGCCATCACACCGAACAAAAGCTGCGCAGCTTCTTTCATAGTGTTTGGTTTTTCACAAATGAGCGACTGGTGCCAGGCTGTTGCAGGCGGTCCGCCGTTCCAATCAAGAGCGACAAAGTCGGCTTCTTTGCCAATGTTGAAGTTGCCTATTTCTTTGCCCAAATTAAGCGCTTCTGCACCACCCAGGGTGATTGAATAAAATGCTCTGTAGGCATTGAATTTGTTACGCTCAGATTCGGCGTTGTTGTGCCAGCGAGGGTCTACAGATCCATCAAGCATTGTGTTGTTGCACATACCGACTTTATACATATGATCGGCTACATCGATCATACTGAAACGGTTGCCGCCGCCCATATCGGTCCCGAAGACCAGTTTGCATCTGCGTTTGGGATCTGTGGCAGCACCCAGTCTGAACAATCCGCTCCCCAAAAATGTGTTGGAAATGGGACAAACAGAAATGGTGGCACCGGCTTTGTAAATTCGATCAAGTTCGGAGTCGGAAAGCCAGACACCGTGTCCGGCAGTGAATTTGGGCCCGACCAGATTGAACTTCTCATAACAAGCCAGATAGTCGCCAACGTTATGTTCCATTGGTGCATTGCGTGTTTCTGTTGGGTTTTCTGATACGTGAGTGTTAATCCAGCAATCCGGATATTCTTTGTGCAATTGTTCACATTTTGCCAGCAACTCGGAAGAATCGCCGTAAGCAAATCTTGGCGTGATGGCATAAAGGTTGCGGCCTTTTCTGTGATATTTTTCAATCAGTTTTTTGCTGTCTGAATAGAATTGAGCCGGAGGTGTCTGGAACCATTCGGGAGCATTGCGGTCGATACCACCTATGCCGCAGATGACGCGCATATTGCGTTTTGATGCTTCATCAAAGAATGTGTCCACTGCCGTGTAAAACGACGTCCCGAAATCCTGCACCGTTGTGGTGCCGGCTGCAAGCATATTGTCGAAATAGTGCTTGACTCCCTCTCGAGCATAAGCTTCGTCATTGTATTTTCTCTCTTCCGGAAAAATCCATTCTTGCAACCAGGGTAGAAGTTGCAGACCATAGGCACCTAACACGCGCGTTTGCGGGAAGTGCACATGCCCGTCGATATAACCGGGCGTGATTATTCTGTTATTGATTACAGTTGTTTCAATACTGGGATATTTTTTGCTTATCTCAGAATAAGGTCCGAAATCTTTGATGATCCCGTTGTCCATGACCAACATTCCATCGGCATAAAATCTTGCAGATTCTTCTTCTTTGCCAACATGTTTCCAGGGATCATCGACAAAATCGAAAAATGTTCCCCGAATAGCTTTCAGGTTCCCTTCGGCAGCCAATGCCGGCGAATATGTACTGCTGAAAGAAATCAGCGCGGCTAATGTCGCGACGATTGCCTTCTTTATACGATTTTTAAACCGTGTTTTCATGTGTCCTTGACCCTTGTAAAGAGGTGTAAGTAAATTGGACGACTATTCTACGGAAAACCCCGCAGAACAAGCATTAATTCACCGCTTGGCAAAGAGCTAATCTAAAAAAGCAAATATCCGAGCTGGGCTTCCTGTGCCATTTTCAATTGGAAGCGGTGCGCAAATTAAATTGGCGCCTCGAGCTGGAATTTTATCAAGGTTATTCAAGTTCTCAATAAGATGAATGCCATTTCCAAGCGCGAAATGGTGCACATCGTAAGAGGTAGAAATACCCGGATCAAGCGACAACGTGTCTATTCCAAGATAAAGAACCTTGCGTTTTTGAACCAGATATTGAGCTGCCTCTAGACTGACACCGGGAAAATGCATCTGTCCCTTTTCGTCTGCGTTGCGATATCTGGTGGTATCCGGCCAACGTTTGCACCAGCCCGTGTAGACTAAAACGGCACATTTGTCTGGGATTTTACCTTTCTTTTCAAACTGCTTGATGTCATCAAGTTTTAAAATGTAGTCCGGATTTTTTTCTGCCTCGGCGCTTATATTCAGTACCACACACGGTAGCAGCATGTCATCGGTATTGAGCCTGTCGATTGAGTCTCCATTCTGGACAAAATGACTGGGAGCATCCACATGCGTTCCGTAATGCTCAGGAGAGCAAAAATTACCGTTGGCGTAACCGTTCTTTACTATGCTGAATGATTTTTCGTATTTAAAGGCATCCGGGTCGATGTGAAAGTTGGGTAAATTTGCTTTCAACACATGAGTAAGGTCGACTGATTTAGCCGAGCATGGCACCGGCAGCAACAGACACGGCAAAAGCATTATGCAATTGAGTGAGTGTTTTTGTAACCGGCTGAGTAAAGTGGTTTTCAATATTTTTCCCAAAAGACCACACTGAGTTTAGCGGAAGTATATTACATTTTATGCAGTCCTTAAACTCTCAGGCGATTTCAAATTCTCTGCTGAAGAACTTGTGACCGTATCAAGCAGTTCACGCACTGCCGTTACGAATTCATCCGGAGTTACCCTGCCTTTGGTCAAATGTTTGGTTATGCCCAGAGTCAATTTACGTCTGTCTGCCTCGGTAAACTCTTCGCCTGAATACACAATGAGGGGCGAAAGACATTTGTCATCGTTATGCAAGGATTCAACCACTTTGAAGCCGTCCAGTTGAGGAATTCCCACATCAAGCACAATCACGTCCGGTTTGCTGGAGCGGGCGATTGAAAGTGCCTGGATGCCGTTGGCCGCTTCAAGACAATGGGCTTGCAGTTTTTTCAGTTGAGCCACCATGACTGCTCTGGTATCGGGATCATCTTCGATGACCAGTACTTTTCTTTGCGGCATATCCGCGGTGGCACGTTCAACTGATCTGATCAGCACCGATTGATCAAACGGTTTAACAAACCAGTCGAACACTACAGGCGGTGAATATTCAAGATCCTCGACATTTCTTCCGGTCATGATGATGACAGGCATGTCGACAAGTCTTTCATCTTTGCGTATGATTTCGATGATTTCCAGACCGCTTCCATCGGGGAGTGAAAGATCCATCAAAAGAACGTCCGGTTTGCACTTTTTCAATACTTGCAATGCCTGTGTTTTGCAAGTTGCGTGTTTTGTTGCATAGCCTTCTTTATGCAGGCGAAGCTTGAGAAACTGAATTAAGTTTTCGTCGTCTTCGACTATCACGACAAGTTTTTGTCCATTTGACACTTCAGAATCTTCCATATTTGACTCCTCTTTCAGTAAAGGTAGCTCGAACCAGAATGTCGTTCCCAGTCCCGGAAGACTGTGCATTCCAATTTCACCGCCGTGTTGAGTCACTATTGCTTTGCAGATAGCAAGACCCAGACCTGTCCCTTCTTTGGGACGTGTATCGGAAGAATCTATTTGCTGGAATTTTCCGAACAGTTTGTGCTGGTGCTCAAGAGGAATTCCAGGACCTTCATCAGTGACGCAAAATCTTGCATTGCCGAATTCATTTTCTTCAACTGTTATATTGACCAGATCTCCCGATTCGGAATATTTAATGGCATTGGACAATAAATTGGTCAGTACTTGCAAAACTCGGCTGGGATCTGCATTAAATTGTAAGTTCTTGGCCACATTGTTGGATAGTTTGACT
>CAZEQP010000051.1:0-10809 GCA_964514345.1 uncultured Candidatus Obscuribacterales bacterium | reverse complement strand
AGCATCAATCCATGTTTTTAGATGCCCGAGCCGAAGGCAATCAGGACAGCCCTTCCGACTTGAGTCTGAAAGCTTTGAACCCAGACGACCCTCAATACGCTGTTATCGCTTCCAATCGTTTTGAAATCGTGGACGACAGTCCGAAAACTCCCGAGCGCCCCATTCCATCCAGGCCAGCTGAAAAGTTGCATCCAAGAGACGGAATGACTGTTTCGTTCCACGACCTGCTCAAGAACTACTCGACTCCATTTCTCGATGCCTACCTCAAGTCAAAATCTCTTGCGGACAATCAACCAGGAAAGTCCAAGACCCTGGAACAAGTTATCGACCGAATGAAGACCTGTCCTTGGGCGGATCAAATACAGGTACGTTTTGACTCCAAAGTACACAACCCTGACTACAATGGTGTTAACAGTACGATAACAATCAATCCTGACGATCTCCCCTATAGACAAATTGAAGTTTTTGCGCATGAGGGCTTCCATGCAACGCACCAAGATCTCAAATTGCTTTACTTAGGAGAACCTGTTACAGACAAAGATACTTATGTGCGCATCAAGTCCAAACACGAAATTGAGGCATTTATAAGCGAAATCCATGTTCATGATGAATTAACAAAGAATATGCCCGGTGCCAAACCGGTATCTTATGAATGGAAAAATAGTTGGAATATTAATCAACCTGACGCAGACCTTTCTCGTTTACTGAAAGAGAGGGGAAGAGATGGTTTGACAGCTTTCTTGATGGATGAAGCAAAAGCAAGAATGAAAATTGGGGATGAGTTCAAGCCGGCTACATACAGAGAGTACTTCTCAAAGGGACATGCGCAGTATCTTTCCGGATTTCAAAAAACAGCAAGCAAACTCACTGAATGGTTCACATCGGCACCAGGCGTGAAGTCGCGAATTGAATCAGGTGGTTATTGATTTATTTGATTTCAATGCAGCAGAATTACTGTGTAACTCTCGACTTTGCCTTTCACATAATTTATTGCTACTTCAGTGGCAGTGCCGTAAGGATACCCGGCTTTTCGCTTGTAGTCAGCTATCATGTATAAGCGTTGATTTTTTTCATACCCATCCCCACCTTTTCCGAAAATCGCAACAACTTCCGCCTCTGTTTTTCCCAACAGTTTTTGTTGATGTTTTTGAAAAAGTTTCCAGCGAGCCTGGTTATTTCTACCAGGAATAAGCGTGCTACTGCTTCCACCCCATCTCACATTGTCCGCAGGACCAGTTAGTCCTTGCGCATCCGCACCAAGGGGAAATTGGAGTAGGGCGGCAATTAAAAGTGGCAGGATTTTCTTCATTTCTTAGACCAGATTGAAAACAACTTCCAGTTTACCATCCACGTAGCCGCCAACCCGCAATCCGCTACCTTATATATAGATATCCCGGACTGTTGACAATGAACCAGACCAGTCAAAAGCACGCTCCTTGATTTTTCACTGTATCCAGAAAAAATAGAAATATCAACCAGCTGCCTCAGTTAGAATCAGCAGGCGCCTCCAGGTTAATGCTTGGGGCTTTTATATTTCTCAACAGAATCACTTTCGCTGCAAGTTTCGGATTGTCGTATTTGAGACGTCAAACTTTTCCGCGATCCAACTTACTGACCGACCTTGCTTCAAATATTCCAAGACCCTTTCCCGCCCCTTTTGACCAAGCTTATTTGGACCGAAACGTCCGGAAGCCAATTTGCATCGCCTGCATCCAGCGCCTCTTTTGACTCGTGAATTAACTGTGCACTCATATTCGTAATTGCAATTCTTACAAAGCCACCAAACGCGAGCTGAAGAAATGGCTAAAATCAAATCGGGTGTTAATCCCAATCGCTTGTTTCGCTTCTGATGCCACTCTGCTGCAATGTGTGGCACGGCACCGGCAAGAGTATTTGTTTGGGACACGCGCTTATTGGAACAAAACGGGCAGCCGTATCCGTGTTTGGTTCGATTGTCTACTTTCTCTTCCCATTCATGATCCGAACCGCGAGCGCATTTCCACCAGACTACCCGTGTTGAGCCAATGACAAGATCTTTTGGTTTGAGTTTGCCATTTTTCTTTTTGTGTAACTCTTTTGCTAAGTCAGGGATGAGGTTGAGATTATTCTTTATAGATGGTTTTTTGCCTGCACAGAACGGACACCAAGGTCTCTCTGTGTTTGCTTTGTAAAATCCAGCTTGCCAGCGGTGGTCTGAGCCTTTTGGACAATGCCACCATATTTGTTGTCGATAATAAATCTTGGTGATATCCACACCTTTGTTTCTTTTTTTGTCGAACATAGCCAGTGCTTTTGGATATTTCTTTAAATCGACCGTTTCACCCCAGTTGCATCGGGGGCAACCCTCTCCTCTTGAGGTTCGATTGACCACAGTAGCCTGCCATTCTTTTTTGCATTCTGCACAATTCCACCAAACTTTCTTATCTGATCCGAAAGTAAGTGAACCAGGTTTTATCTTATTTCGCTTAGGATGCCATTCTTTGACAATCTCAGGATAATGAATTGGCAAAGAATTGGTGACTGAAACTTTTAAACCTCGGCAGAACGGGCATCCCAGCGTACCGGTTTTATGTCCTCGGACTCGAGTATGAATGGCTTGTTGATAAATGTGATCAGGACCGGTAGGACATGTCCACCATGCCATTACTTTAGATCCAGAGCTAAATTCTTCTGGACCAAAACCGCAATTTCTCTTCCAACACCAATGCGAGGCTATCTCTGGATAAGCATCGGAAAGAGGTCTGCGCCTCTTGAGCGGATAGGGCTCATTCACTTCTTCTATAGGAATTGGTCCAACACCAGGCATACTATGACAATATCGCGCTTCGCGCAGCCTTGTCAATTATCCATACATGGGATTGAATACTACTCGTACAACAGCTTGAAAAGTAACTCTATATCACGTTCGTCAAATTTTAGAGAGCCGGCTTTTTCGGGATCGAAAATAGCCATCGCAAGCTCCTTTTTATGCTCTTGAAGTTCGAGCATACGCTCTTCGATGGTGCCTTCGGCGATAAGCTTATAAACAAAAACTTTCTTGTTCTGCCCTATTCTGTGAGCCCGGTCAGTGGCTTGATTCTCCACAGCCGGATTCCACCACGGGTCAAAGTGAATGACGGTATCGGCGGCGGTCAGATTCAAACCAAATCCTCCGGCTTTTAGACTAATTAAAAAGAGCGGCACTTTGCCTGCCTGGAATGTTTCGACAGGTGTATTTCTGTCTTTTGTGTCACCACGCAGCTCGACATATTCAATGCCGCGCGAATCTAACTCCGGTTTGATCAAATCCAGCATACTGGTGAATTGCGAGAATAAAAGAATCTGCCTTCCTTCTTCCACAAGACTTTCAAGTTTCTCGACCAGAAAATCAAGTTTGGCGCTGGTATTCACTTTCTTTGCCGTATCCAGCTTGAGTAATTTAGGATGGCAACAAACTTGTCTTAACTTTAAAAGCGCATCAAGAATAATTATTTGACTCTTTAAAATACCTTTTTTAGCGATTTCAGCTTGCACTCGCTCATACATCGAAACCCGCACCGCTTCGTATAAGTCGCGCTGCTTGCCGTCAATCTCTATAGTGTCTACGATTATTTCTTTCTCCGGCAGTTCGCTTAATACTTCTTGCTTGGTTCTTCGCAACATAAATGGACGCAATCTGGCAGCCAGAATTTTCCGAACATATCCGTTGCCTTCTTTTTCTATGGGATTTCTGAATACACGCTTGAAATAGGCATGGTCGCCTAAAATACCAGGCAAAAGAAAATTAAATTGGGACCAAACTTCTCCCAGATGATTTTCCACTGGTGTTCCGGTAAGACAGATGCGATGATTAGATCTCAATTTGTTGACGGTACCGGCAATGGTGGTCTGATGATTTTTTATATATTGCGATTCGTCCAATATCACACTCCACCAGTTTTGTGCCCGCATAATGTCGATGTCTCGCGGCAAAAGCGGATAAGTGGTGACAATCAGGTCGTAGTCGGGTATTTGTGAAAAAAGGCGCTGGCGATCAGGTCCTTTCAATGGAAGTACTTTCAATTCAGGCGCCAGTTTCTGACATTCTTTTATCCAGTTGGGCAATACGCTGGTGGGACAAACAACAAGAGATGTCCGGCGGCAAGATACACTCTTTGTTGCCGTGTCCAGAGACTCCTCCGCCGCGTTTTTCTGTAACAATAAATGTGCCAGAGTCTGCACAGTCTTTCCAAGTCCCATATCATCAGCAAGTATTCCGTCCAGTTGATTCTGGCTCAAATACTCAAGAAAACTGAGACCATCGATTTGATAATTGCGCAAGGTCGCATTTAAGTTGGCAGGAGCTTCTACCATTGGAATAGTTTTCATTTTAGCCAGCATCGCACCTATCTGACGTAACTTTTCGACACCGCCACCCCGCCAGCTCAATTTATTTAGTTCAAGCATCTCAGCAAGTGCTGTGGCAGGAAGATCAACCGATTCGGCTAATAGATTGATTTTGCGATCAGCATAAAGTTCAATCAGAATAGAAAGCATTACCTTCACACGCTCGAAAGGCAACTCAAGTATATTTCCGTCATCAAGCGGAATCATAAGATTGCCATTTACGGCCGTGTCTTCAATCTCTTCAAGAGAAATTTTTCCGGGATTGTCTTTGAAGAGCGATGTCAAAATAGGCACAAGAGGCATGGCCTTGCCATTGACTTTGATACCAAGCTCAAGAGAGAACCACCAGTCGCTCTCTTTTTCTACTTGAGCAGTCCATTCTTCCTCAGGTTTGAGTATCTGACACCCGAAGGACGGCTCGGTGTCGATGGTCCATCCCTGACTTTCAAAATCTGAAGACTCAGTTAAAAATTTCTGCCAGGTACCTTCGTAGCGAGCAATGAAATAACGATTCTTGCCCGCAGATTCAAAATCATGATGTCAGACATGAAAAAAACCAAAATGTTCCAATATGCTCACATATTTGTCTACGTTTGCTGGTTCCGGTTTTTCAATCAGAACGTTTTTGCCTTCATCATCAAGTATTGTTTTCTTCTCAACAGGCGAGCCTAATCTATTTTTTTCAAGACCCGGATAATCAAAACTCAACTCCATCCAGTTGATGGAAGAAGAATCATATTTTGATTTGCGCGAAGTTAGGGATTTATTCGTAAACAGTCTCAATCGCGGTGTCGGCGTCACAGTCTTTATGGTGGTATTCACTTCCAGATGAGGAAGCGGAACAATTTGAACATTTTTCTCTTTCAACCAATCGCATACTTTGGCAGCCTCAAGCGCATTAAGCTCAGGAAGACTGTTGATAAAACTAAGCGCTTTTGGATTTAGATTTGTATTGAGTGGACCGGCTATATTGATATCGGCATACACGTACCAGGGGGAGCTGGAAAACAAAATGCGACAGTCTGCATCTGCTTCAGCTGGATCAGCACCATCCTCATTCATTTTGAGGGTCAGTTTTTGCAATCCGGATTGCTTTTTTCTCCATTGAAGTGAAGCGGTACGCTCAGGTCCAAGCTTGAGTTTTGAGCGATATTTATCCGGATAGTGACATCGACCGGTTGCGATAATCTTTTTCAAAAGAGTATTTACAGCTTCCGCGTTGGTCGGAATAGCGGTCCGGATATTATTATCCAAATTATCATTCTCTTCTTCCAGAGCCGATTTCCAAAAGCGAGCGATTTTTTCGTCTTCCACCTGAAGTTGCGGTATGAAAAGGCGGTTCATGCAATCTAATGGAAGCACTACATGGTTGCCGATTCTATTTTTTACAATTTCAACACTCTGAATTTCAATCTGTAATTCGCCTGCGGTATCAGTGTCAACGATATAAAGAATCACACTGTTTTTTGACAACAGAAGTGGCGAATGCTTCTTATCACGACTATTTCGAGCTAATTCTTTGCGAATGTCTGAATGTGTAGATTCGATCAGGTTGACGAATTTCATCAAATTTTCGTCAATGTCATTTTCTGATTTTTGGATGGTTTGATTGTCGTACACTTCTTCAAATTTCAAAAGCACCGCAACAGCGTGTTTGCATTCTTCTTGCACTGGGCAAGTGCAATATGTTTCGACAATCATTTTATTTGTAAGATCGATAGTTATTTCAGTTTGATAGGGACTCTTGAGACTGCCCATCACAGTTCCGAAAATAGTGTCATCGCCGTCAAAATGCATCGACCAGACCCGCCCCTCTTCAAAATAGCGGCAACCGCGAGCATGGGTTGCTGGAGTGAAAAATTCCTCCATATCGTCGTCTAAAAATTGCAGGTCAAGCCCGCCACCAGATTTGGTGTACATGGCAATTCTCCCGAATTAATGGGACTGTTTTGGGTAAACGTGATGTGAATTTTACCATACAAATATCGGGCTGTAAATCCTGCACTTGTCACTTTAACGGTTTTTGGGTGGTGGTATACTTACTAATCGCCACTATCCCAAAGACAGAGCAATGAACCAAACTCTTATCCCCCTCTTTTTATTATTTATCGTCATTTTCTACCCGGTTGCGTGGGAGGCCCAGAGCACCACATCCGGTGCTTCTTCAGCCACAGCGAAAACCACGCATTCAAAGAAAGGACTCACCGTATCCAACGCGCATGTTCGCAAGAAAATCGAAGACCTCCCAAACTTTCACGAAGTACATTCATTTCTCTATCGTAGTGGAGAGCCCACTATGAAAGGTCTGAGCCAACTCAAAGAACAGGGATTCAAAACCCTCATCGATTTGCGCGCACCATCCGAGCAGAAATTCGATGAAAAGGAAGCGGCATCAAAGCTTGGTCTCAAATATATCAGAATGGTGATGACCTCCGCCGCACCGACAAAAGAACAAGTCGACACGCTACTTTCCGAAATCAAGAAAGCCGAAAAAGATCCGTCCAATGGAAAAATTCTTGTACATTGCGCGCACGGCTCGGACCGCACTGGATGCATGATTGGCATCTGGCGCGTGACTCAAGAAGGCTGGAATTATGATGATGCGTACAAAGAGATGCGCAAGTACTGGTTCACTCCCAAGTTTGTAAAACTGTCGGGAGCAGTGAAAGAATACGCGGAGAAGAGCGCGCAGTGATTTAATGGCGGCTTGATAATTCGACAAGGCCTTGTCTGCTTGTGCTGATTTTCGATTTCCTAGAATCCGAAATCGGGTTAGGATAATTCGAGAGCGGTAGTTGACAGTATGTCGAATTTGACATAATACGGAAGGAAAATGCACGTTATAAGAATCTACTGGAAGACAGGAAAAACCAAGTAAATGCCCAAGAACAAATACACCAAAAGTAGTGGCAACGTCTTTCTCGATATGGGAGTTTCAGAGGAAGAAGCATCTGAACTAACAATGAAGTCTTTTCTATTTGATCTTTTGCAGGAAGCGGTAAAGAAGGAATTAGAGACGTGTTCTCAAAAAGCAATTGCAGAAAGATTGGGAGTTGATCAGCCCGTTATTTCCAAGATTATCAATGACAAAATGTCACTTTTTGCGATAGAGCGTATTGTCCATTTTATTTTGAAATTGCACTACGACATTCATTTAGAAGTTCGGCCAGCCTCGCTAAAACGCGACGGAAAAATTGTGGCTGGAGTCAAAAAAAAGCTACGTTCGGCTTAAATATGAACTTTACCAATCCTCAATCCTCCGGCGATACTATTCGCACTTGATTGCATTCCAACTTGAAAAACATTCTCTTTTTCAACTTGGCAAAATCACCAGAACTGATGCTCATTCGAGAAAGAAATAGTTTCCGCAGATTCTTGAATCGTTTCAATTCATCGACACATCCATCTTCAAGTTTTACTTCGCACAAGATGAGTTCATTTAGTTTTGGTGTATGGATATTCTGCAAAGTCTTTGCGTTGACTCGCATTCCATATAGACAGAGTGACTTCAAGCTTGGCAAATTCAAAGCTCCAACAGTCCCACAAACTTCAAACTTTTTCAAATTCTTTGGTGGATTGCTAGCAAATAATTCAGAACTTGCAATCCCGCAATCGACAAAAAGATCAGTGATATTAATCGCACTCAGAGCCGTCAGGGCTTCGCCACTTAATCGTTTGGACTGTCTAATACGCACAGCCTTCGGATGATATGACACCAAATTCTTAAGGTGTGCCGTGATGTTGTTTTCATCCTCCAGCCAAAAATCTGATACGTGTTTAAAAGAGTCGGTGTTAGCTAAAAGAGAGGCGTTGGCGCCCTTCTTGACATACAGATCGATCGGTTTCTTCAGCGCTATCTGCTCCAACTCATAAACAGATAAATTAGTGTCGACCGAGCAATGCTCGTCCTCATTCCATTTATTCAGATTTTCTGCCAGACAAAATAAAAGAAAATTCCACGGCATAAATATCATGTCTTTTTCAAAAGGATTAGAACCTATTGGCGAAGCACTGCACGGCACCTGACCGGACAACAGGCTTGCGCAGATGACAGCTAGCATAAAGGTTTTTCGCATCACTGTATCTTCGCACTACAACGGATGCAGTGAGTGTGGATCTAAACACTTTGCGAAGTGATTGAGCTTGGCGGGGGTCTTGTCAGTTCGTGTCCGCTTAATGTTTCAAAATCCTAAATTGAGGTTAAAATGGTCAGGTAGACAATTTACGGACCGATTTATGCCCGAAGAGAAGAAGCCCGAAATTGATAGTCTTCAACCTTCCGACACTCTCCAAAACACGGAGGTGGCTAAGGATGCCGTAATAACGGGCGCCGATAAAACCGAGCATCAGACAATGTTCTTAGACGCCAGAGCCGAAGGGAATCAAGATAGTCCTTCAGATTTGAGCCTCAAAGTGCTGAATCCTGACGATCCCCATTACGCTTCTATAGCCTCCAATCGTTTTGAGATTGTGGACGATAGTCCAGAACCTCCCAGACCTACCAAAACAACAAAACATCCAATAGATAACTTTGAGCGCAATATCAAGCCACCAGCCCTGGAGGCACGCAGACCAACATTCGACTTATTATTGCCAATAGTAAGAAAAGAAGATGATGTGCCAGCCGAGTTCTATCAAAAGGTTGTTGACGCTTGGAATTCTCTGCCACTTAGGGAACAGCAGCTACTTAAATCAGCCGGAGTTATCGTAATTTGTAAAGACATTCTCGTAGGTCACGATGGCACGCCTGCTAGATTTTTTCATGCTACGAAAAACACACCACCCACGATCCATATTGGAAATAAAATATCGGGTAAGTTTGATTATTCAAGAGTTTCATACGGAAGTCCAGATGTAGCAGGAAGTTTAAAACACGAGGCTGGACACGCTTTGTTTGACATACTTAACATCTCGAGTAGAGCTGATTTTTCTAAAATTTATCAACAGGAATTATCAAAAATTCCGAAAGACTCTCTCGGAGATACGCAATTAGATAATCCATCGCACGTTTTCGGAGAATGCTATGCAATAATTCGAGGAAGACAATCGAATAGAGTTCAATTTATAAAAGAGAACTTTCCTCGCACTTTAAAGTATGTGGAGAATGAATTTGAACAATAAAATATTAAAGAGAATCATATTTTGTTCGATGGCTATGCTCCTTTATAGTTTTGCAACAGTCTCTAAACTGCATACAGAGGAGGCTTCTCCTTCTCAACAAGTAGCAGAATTAATGGGCTTTGGCTTATACGGTCGCGCCCTTAGTTTCATAAACGAAAAGATAAAAAACAATCCTAATTCGGCAGAGCTATATGTTGCAAGAGGAGCCATTTACGCCAATACCAAGAGGGATTCGCTTTCTCTGAGCGATCAAAACAAAGCACTAGAGCTGATGGAAAAAGACCAGGCTCAAAACAATTCAATGATTAAAGCCAACGCTCTCTACAATAGAGCTGCCATATACGCGCGAAGGGGAAACTCCCAAGACGCGGAACGCGACTATGTAAAGGCAATTTCAATTTATCCTTCCGATTCTATTTCGTATTTTGATCTGGGCAAACTGCAGCTCAAACAAAAGCGATATACGGAAGCAAAAGCGAATCTTTCAAAGGCGAAAGAACTCCTTTTGAAGCAATCCGGAATAGAAGAGGCCGCCGAAGCAGACAAGTTGCTTAAAAAAATAGAGAAAAAATTGACACGATAGCTAAAGGCTTCAGTCTACTTCTCTTTCACGGCGTCAGCTACTTCAGCCGCACCACGAGCGCTGTTATAAAAGATCTGAATAAAGGGGTGACCGTATGAGTCTTTGCCCACAAATTTAGCGGGCTTCAACTTCCAACCATCCGGCATTCCGGAAAGTCCTTTGGTGAACGTCATATTGCCGGCACCATCTATGGTGTACGGCTGAAAGGAACCTTCTGCCACCAGACCGCGATAGGTGCTTCCTTTTATCTCGAGCGTGCCGATGTGAATGTAGCTCGAACCGGATATTTTGTTTACTTCGTACTTGCCATCAGGCGGGTTGCCTTTACCCTGACTGATCGACGGAGCGGGGAAAAGCGAAACTGCACCGAATAGCAGCACGCTCAAGAACAATACGTTTTTCTGGTTCATACGGGTCTCCTGTGGTTTTATCTCAGTTGGTCACTTTGATACGTCGGGATATTATATCCGCAACCCCCACTTTGCATATAGACACCCAGGCTATTGATAACGGGATTCGAGCGGTTTATAAGTACTCGCTCCTCTCTGCAATCGCCCGGTAATGAGCGGCAAGCTCGTCATATCCGAGCAATTCATAACAAGAGGCAAGCTTTTCGTATCCGACTTTACTGGGTTCGACAAAAACTGTTTGAAGATAACCATCGAGAGCTTTATTGTAATCACCCTGACGGAAATATTTTTCGGCTGCATCACTGTTAAATACGAACGTCTTCTTATGGT
>CAZEQP010000050.1:0-10844 GCA_964514345.1 uncultured Candidatus Obscuribacterales bacterium | reverse complement strand
GCATCCGATATCTGGTTGGAGAAGATGGCATCTACAGATACATTTCCACCACCCCGAGCGGCAAAAGAGTAAAAATAGAAAGACAGGGTCAGTTCCAACTGCTTCCTGCAAATCAAGTGAGATTGAGCAGTGCCGCTCAAGATAAGTACAAAGTGTTACTGAAAGTGAAAGCGGGCGAAACTGCTAAAACAGGCAGAGTCACCGGTTTTGAAAATGGCAAACCGCTGGTTCATTTTGAAGGTGAAGCGGCGCCCAGAAGTGTTGACGACAGTCAACTTGATGTGCTCGGAATTCCTCTGGTGGAGGCAAATCCTAAAGCCGCGGCGGCTATCGAAGCCGGACTCAAAGACAGAGACCTGACACCGGAATCGATAAGTAAATTGCTTGATTATTTCAGCACTAATGTATTTTTGCGGGGGGCAGATTCCACTTTTGCTCTGAATACACTTTTGTATTTCATCGATTCACAGTCGGTCAGAGGACTGGCGTCCTTGCCCGGTGAAAAAACAAATATCACCTTTATTTCCACTCTGCATGATCTGGACACCAGAAAAGCACGTTCTCGACCACGCGGTTATGGTCAGGGGAAAACTTATGAATATGTTCCGGGCTGGCATTCGGCCGGAGGCGCCGATAGCACCGGGCAGATTGTTATCGTACAAAATCCGCACAGCTCAACTTTCAACGCACCTAAAGCGCAATTGCCTGAACAAGCGGTTATAGTTCTGGCTGAAGAAATCGCCCATCACACAGACAAAGAAATGGGCTATGTCAGTCGCACTGCTGCTTTCACATCAAGATATAGAAGAGACGTGCAAAATCTTCTGGCCAAATACAAAGCCGACGCGGACGGACTGTTTAACAAGTATGGTTATTTGTTGGTGCAAGAACCGGATGGAGGCAGACATTATTTCTCATTGACCGCCTGGTCTGAAACATTTGCCGCTATCCATAAAGCAATCAAGGGTGATCCGTCTACTCCTGATTCTGTAAAAAGCATAATGGACGATTTTCCTGAAACGGCTGCTTTTGTGAGAGATGCGCTTACTCGTTATTATGACGGAGATCCCAGATTCAGACGGCGACCTGGAGACAAGCAACAGCCTCTTGAATCACTTGCCGATGTTGTAGATTTGACCAGTGTGCTTGAACAGAGAGCACAAAAAAGACAGGCCGCTTCCCAGGCGGCTGAGCCCGAACCGAGAGCGCAGGCGGTGGTTCCTGCAACTCCTGCCGCTCCTGATCTTTTCGCTCCCAGAGCCAGCGAAATTTTTGAGCGCCAGCATATTTCATATCCTGACGCAACCGATTTAGCTTCTGCTCGAGTGTTTGTGAACAGGATACTTGATCAAGTGGTATCAGTGAGAGGAGCCAGATTCGATCTTTCTTCAAATATCGAAAGATACATCGACGCGGTTCAGCGTGACGGCATCCTGCCTGAAAGTCAGATTGCACGTGATATCACACATTTTGCCACCCTACTGCTTCAGTCCGGAAATTCACAAGAAGGCATAGCCCGCGTGCAGTATCTTACTGCGGATTTGCCTGGGGTCTATCAGGTTTTGCACCAGAGATTGGGTTCGCTTGATGGTGTCACTCTTGCTCATAATCGAGATGGTTATAACCACATTTCTGTTTCGCAAATAAATGACGCCGGCAACGGATTTGTGCTGACTGCCGACTGGCGGGGCAACACACATTTTTATGATTTTGCGGCGAATAAAATCTCAAGAGTGCTTGATAAAGACGGAAATACAGTTTGGTCTCTACAAGAGCAAGCTGGAAATGTACAAAGCCTCAATGCCAGAGAGAATTTGTACATCAGTCATGACGGGGGCTTTGTAGTTAACCGTGCAGGCAAAACTGCTGCGCATCACTATATAGACGGATATACCGGAGTCTTTCACAACGATGGTACCGTTCATTACCGAAATCTTGACGTGCTTCATGAGGAAAATGAACTGGCATCCATTTTAGGTTCTCAAAGATACAGATCACGCACCCGCCTGCAAGACCATGTAGAGACGTTTATCCGTTTGGTAGATGATTATCAAACACTGCCTGATGATCAAGTGGCGGCTGTTTATCGGCATGTGCGCTTGATGCTTGAAGGGACGCTTGTGAATGTGCAGCATGCCGGTATGGAAGAAAGGCTTGCTGCAGCCTATCAGTACATGGCGGCAGCATCCGGTGTGGCGGCTGCAATGAAAGCCGCCCGCAGACTGGTGCCTGATACTGCCGATATGCAGCTTAAATGGTCGCTTGCTGGCAGCAATCCTTCAAATAATGGTGCTTTGGTCATACAGTCCATTGATCAACGCGTCCGCTTTGAACACGATCCGGCTACTCAAAGCACAAGATTATTTGTAGATGATGAACTGACTTATGTTCAGTTCCCGGATTATGAAACAGGAATTACAGTCACCAGAGATCAAAGAAGCGGGCGGTTGTCATTTACCGATGATAGAGGAACACTCATTCAACCCACTGCCTGGCAAGGGCGTAACGGAACTGTTCATGCCAGCCAGGACGGCAGCGTGGTTGTCACTCCCCCAGACCCGGCCCAACCTGTGGTGGTGCATCGCTCGGATGGAACTGTAAGTCGCATCAGAGGCAATGCCGTTGAATACGAAAATGTAGATGTGGCGTTTGAAAAACGAGTGCTTGAGCGATTGGCTGCGCGGCAAGAATACAGTGAAATCAAAGATTTGCGTGTATTGAAAGATTATGAATTTTATTCAAATGAGAACAGGATAAGTCCTGAAATTCAAGCTCAGCAATTGCACCACTATCGTTTGATTCTTCAAGGGGCGCTAAATCCGGAATCAAGTCTGGATGAAAGAATAGCGATTGCCAATAATTTCATTTTGAATAGCATTCGTCTGAACGGACTGATTTCTCAAGTGCCGAATCTGGGTCCGGAGTTCAACATGATTTTGCGCGTCGATGGATCTATGGGAGAACAGTTAGCCGACGGTTCGATTCAAATTTTGACCTCGCGTCCGGACCGCACCATTTCTATGGATCTCTCAGGCGGTTTGAAAATTCTCAATCAAGGTCGAGTAGAAGCGGTGCGCTTGTCTGATCGAGTTGATAGACATGGAATGATCAATTTGAATCACGATGATTCCGGTCAACTGATTTCGGTTGCTCGCTCATCCAGATATGAAGACACTTATAATCTGAATAGAAGAAGACCTTCAGGCAATCTGGATGTGCAGGAAGGATATTTACCCAGACAGAATGCAGGTTCTGGAAGTCTAGAAGTTGAGGGCGGCAGACAGATGGTTTTCAGACCGGATGGCTCGAATCCGGATCAAAACATTCGAATCTGGGGTCTGGATGGTATCAATGAAACGCTCGACGCCACAGGCAAAATACTCAGTTTTTCAGGTAGATCCCCTGATTTTGAACATAAAGCAATTTTAGCTCTGGCCCAAACTGCTCAGTACTCAGGCATATCTTTAGAGCCGTCTCTATCCCGATTCATTGTGGATATTCGGGCTGTAAATAATCGTCCGCTGGAAGAAATCGAATCAGCATTCTTATTGCACAGAGTCAGACGCACTCTTGAAAATGAGCAGCTGGGCGATGCCGCGCAAAGAGCCAGAGCGGCGATTGCTTTTATGGAAGAAGCGGCAAGATTGCGCAAAAGAGGCGAAATCGATATTTATGTCGGCCAGCAAGGAGAACCGATAGTCAAAAGCCGATCACAGTTTGCAGGCGAAAATGTCCTTGAATTGAGACCGCGGGTTCAGGCTTTGCTTGGCGTAACTGATATGCGTACAGGACGTCCTATCTCAGTGCACTATCCAGGAGACAAGTCACCAACTGTATTCAAAGATGGTGTGGCTCAAATTGCAGTCAGTTTCAAAAACGGTGAATTTGTGTTCGGCAAGACCGGTGAAATGAACGCTGTGGAATTTAAACACAACTCGGCTGGAGCTCCGGTCATACATATCGCCGACCTGAGAGGTAAAAAACTGGGCGGCAGGACCGTAAAGAGTGTGGAAGTCAAAATAAATTCTTCCGGTGAAAATATTCATCTGAAGCCAGGAGACACTGTTGCTTATCGTGCCGATACAGCGGTGACTGACCTGATCATTCATTTTGAAGAGGGTGTAAAACAAAGCATCAAACCTGCTGGCGACGCCGGATTGATTAAATCAGTCGGTCGCTTTTTTGGAATGTCCTCCGACTATAAAATCGTAAGCCGACCGGCAAAACTGAAAGATGCCATCACTTTGCGCTATGAGCCGCCAAGTCGCGTTCAGAATTTGAGAGATTCAGGCAAAGCCCTCAAATTAGGCGAACAAGGCTTTGTAAATATCGATAAAAAGCAAACTGGTCAAATAGCCCACATTTTTAAAACCAATGACGGACTTCGTTACATCGTAAGACTGGATAACCCTCTTACAAATAAAGTGGACGACATTCCAGTGGCCAGTTATGTCGGCGGTAAAGTTACATTCAGAAGAGGCAACAAGGATGTGGAAGCTACTCCAATTCCTGACCTTGTCAAAGGCAAGGAGATGTACCTGGTTGGCAATCAAATATTTGAATTGCAGGGCTTGAAATGGACCGGGCTGCTCAGACGCACTGTTGATGCCACAAATGCCAAACTGGTCAGAGCAAACCAGTTTGATCATACGGCTTATTTCCAACGCAAAGGTCAGGACATTACCGACAAGATCACTCGACCAGAAGGTCGTGCCGAAAGAGTATTCAGTCACGGCGCCGAAGACAGAAAATTCAGAAGTTTCAGAGATGCGGTGATTGGAGCTTTATTCAACCCGGAAATATTCACGCCTGAATTTATGAACCTGGCCAGGATCAGTGAAGTTCATGTGGCAAAATCAATTGAAGATTTCAATCCCGGTCTGGTAGGAGTGCCTATTTTCAAAAAAGGTGGTCCCAATAACGCCGGATTTGAAAATGTGGTTGCTTTCTGGATTCCAAAAACCAGATCTATTGTGATTTTTGAAGAGTATGTTCAAGCCGGCACCGGCGCGGTGCGCAGACAGAGTCCGCTTGAGGGTATTGACGCTCTGGGGCACGAAATAAGTCACGCCATACTGGAAAATGCTGAAGGTTCAGGAATTAAACACATTGGTGCTTATCGCAGTGACTTTGCAGGCAAGTCATTTGATCAGATACGTCAACAAGCCTATTTCGCGCCGGACAGAATCAGGACTGAGAAAACCAGACTGGGCGGAATGCACGAAACTGAAGTGTCGGCTTATGGAGAAGCTGAAACCGAGGCTCTTAAGAACACTATTTTTGCCCGAGCCAGATCCCGAACCAAAACTCAGTTGCCGGCTGAAAATGCCCAGTTCAGGCAGTTTTTCTCTCATCTGCATGAAGAGATGGGCACCAGATACGATGCCGGTGCAAAAGCTTTCAAACAAGCAGGTTCCGGAAATTCAGAATCTACTTATACGATGAACATAAAGGCGAGCCTGGGCGATCCAGGTAATCCAGGTAATCCTTCCGGTACTACCGGTGCCACTGTCGTTCCTTTCCCCAGAACACCGGTCAGAAAAATAGAAAAGCCGGCTCCAGGAGGATTGGCTAAATATTTCAAGAGAAACAAGCCCACTAAGGAACAACCTACATCACCCCGCTCTGAAGGCAGTCATGTCTCTATTGCCGAGCCAATGGACAGGTTCAATGAACTTGTCGGCAATTTGAATCAAAAGCTTCAGGACAGGCAAATCTTATTGCCTGAAAGTAATGAAAGATTCACCCCCGTTCAATTGCAAGAAAGATTGAATAATGCCCTGAACACATTTTTGCGTCATGCCAATTATGAAAATATTGATGCCACACCCGAACGGCGTCCCAATATTGCTCGAGTTCTGATATCTACAAATAGAATGTTAAGTCTTGGAACTCCAAGAGCTATAGAAGACGCTCTATTCCATCTCAATTTGCAAACAAAAACAGCAATTTTGATGGACATGGCCAACACTTATTATGGTGGCACTTATCTTGTGAGGGGATTGGAAGCCATTCCGGACGGAGGATTGAGACCACCTTTCAATGACGAGATAATGACTCGCGGCTATGGCTTCCTTGACTCGCCTGAAGTGGGAATGCATGTGGATCATCATGGAAACGCCATGATTATCCATAACAACAATATTATTGTTACTGTTTCAAACGATTTGAGAATGACACATACCTTTAATCGTCCCGGTACCACCAATGCCGGTGTCACAATGCGGTTTGAAGGCGAAAACGGAGTGATTGAGCGAAAATATGCTGAGATGAGCTTTTCTTCTGCTCTTTTTGGAACCAAAGAGCCTTTATATCGGCCGCAAGATACTGAATTCTTTCACCTGCAAAGCTCAACTCCGGCAAGTAAAACAAAAGATTTTATCGCCGTCGATTTTAAACGTCGCGCCATTTCCTACATATTGAACAATGACAAGTCGGACAGAATTGTTCATCGACTTGATGATATTGTCGAGTTGCATAAAAACTACGAACTTTCATATCATCGCTTTGAGCGAATGGATTCTGATGGTCGACCTGTTTACAGATCGCTCACAGTTGACGAAGCTTTAAGTTCAGTTGAGAACACAATTGATTCAGTAACCTTCAGCTCTTATGTTCTGGAAGGAATTCTTTCAGCCCCGGACTTGGACGCAGCGATTACTGTAGACAAGCACTATGTCAAGATGGGAAAAAATATAGTAAGCAGAATTCGGAATTTGCCTGATTCTGTTCCGGATGACTTGAAAGCTCAATATCTGGCGCATCTTGATGCGATTCTGAAAAGTCACCGTGATGATTTCAGAAAGCTTGACCTTAATGATGCGATTATGGGTACAGAAGCGCTATTCATGCCGTTCCTTAATGCAGTTGAGATATTGCATACCGCATCCATGCTGCCGGCATTGAAAGAGGCAGTTTCCGGATCACAAATCAATATAACCTCTCTCAATCGGGCCGGTCGCGGTGCTTCTTCCGATTATCATTCGACTTTTGGAACCAATAAGTCTGGAGTGCGAGTAGAAGTTTCATCTGATGGCACTGCAAAACTTTTTGTTGATGAAAGAGTGGTGCTTACTCGTTCAATTGACGGTTCTCGTCATGTGGAAATTGTTCGCGAGGAAAAGGTAAGAGCCAGAGAAGGCGAGAAAATAACCGCTTTGATTATCAGCACTCCTGAGGGTGTAAGAACCATTTCCACTGCCAGGCATGCTGTGGGTCCCAACCAGACTCAAGTGCAAAACATAAGACCAATAATGGAAGACGAAAATCTTATTGGTTTCAGATTGTTTAAAAAAGGCGTTAAGAACGACGAACAGCATATAGTCTACAGAGACGGAACCAGTGAAGTAACTTTGGAACAGAAGGTTTCAGGACGAACAGATGCAAAGTCCCTTCCTCTTAAGGAACGTCGCGATGTCAGCACATCCCTGGCATACGAACAAGCGGCTGTCAGAGCGCTGCTTGGTAAATTACTTTTAGAGCACGGACTGGAAAACGGCCATCCGAAGCTGGAAGAGTTGATGACATTCACTACTGCCGAATACAAACGCAATATGTTGCCGGATGTCCCCCGTGACAAACAAAAACAAGCAGATCAGGTTTTTGCTCAGCAGCTCTACACAATTCGCAGCATTCTGCTGGAAAGACACGGCTGGGGTGAAACCAGTGACCTCATAGAATCCGCTCTCAGATATTACAAGTCTGTGCAGGAAGACCAGCTGCGAGCCTTCATCAAGCCTGAGAGCAACAAAACAGTTTTAGCCGACGGCAATGTGTTCCAGGCTCCCAGTGATGCTCAACATGCTCCGGTGCAATTCGGATCTGCAAAAGCTCTGGACAGTATAAATGAGGCAGGGATAATTCCTGTTTTGAAAAGCGCTTCAGGAGCCTTCAACAGCCTGGAAAAAATTGTGCTTGAAGTTCTGGATAAAGTAGATCCTCGCCTGAGACAAATAATTAAAGATGAAAATTACAAAATCGTTCTGGTCAGAGATGCAAAAGAAGCGCTGGGAGAACTGGTAGATAGTAGGGCTCACAATGAACATCCGCTGTCTCAGGCACCGGCTTTCATAGACACTGAAAGAAGAACAATAGCAATTCCTCTCACCAGGATGGAGCAGGTAGGTGACAAGTTCAGGGCTAGAACGCTTACATTGGATGAGGCGATGGTGGTGTTGCCTCACGAATTAGGTCATGCACTTGCAGCTATCATGGGCACCGACAAAACGTTGCGCGGCAGAATTGCGCACTTAATGGACGATCTTTTGGTGGGCAACAAAGCAAGAGAAAGTTGGCCGTATTTATTTAGCCGAACAAGAAAAGAAGCCATCAGGCGCAACCCGCGAAATTTGGCCGAAGCACAGGCTGATGCAATTGGATTGCAAATAAGAAGCGCAATGAATTTTGAACCGACTCCGGAGGCAGAAAACTTCAGAGCAAACCTTCGCTACAACAGTAAATATGTGAACAGTCAAATTGCTCGATTGCTAAAACAAGCTGACGAGCAAGGAAATGTTACCAGTTTACCTGAGCCTCAAAGCAGAGCCTATTTGACTGCGCAGGAAGCGTTGAACCGGAATGCTACTGCGCTCTTCGATCCAAACAATGTTATGACGGCACCGAGTCCGGGACGAGCCTTGGTAAGCCGGCTGACCCAGCCCTTTGTGCGCCCGGGTGGTTCATCAAACAGGCGAGTGTCTCTGCCGGATGACACAACAAGAAGTCTAGAATATTCATCATCTAGTTTGAGCAGCCAAGACGCACAAGCTTTATCACGTGCAATTCTGACCAATCTCAACAGTCAGGAAACAAGATTACTTAACCAGGCCGGAATCAAATTTAGATTTGAACAAGTCAGTGAATCTGCAAACATAAATTCAGTTCATGATGCAGGTTCTTTCTCTATCGATAAAGGTGTTGTAACTGTGTTTGTGCCTCCAGGCACCGCAGCTGATGGCAGGTTTGTTCAAACAGCAGCTTTGTTCCAGACTGCAAAAGCGATGAGCTATTTGTATGGTCTTGCCGATGCTCAGGCATCAAAATCTTTTGTCCCTATGCACAGAAATGAATCTTTCTTGATTGCAGCCAACCTGGACTTGCACAGACTAATGCAGGATGAGACTGCGGTTGGCAATATGTTGAGAAATGAATTAAATCCATTAATCGGCAGGCAAAACAACACTGACACTATTTTAAATAATTTGTGGGCTGAACTTTATATCAACCAGAAAGGTCTCGGCACAACAGAAATCGATACTGCTCCCATGAGAGTCGGTATTTTTGGACGAAGCTCCGCTTCAATGAATCAAGAGCTCATCAAACTTAAAGATGCGCCGGATTTGTTGTCGGGTTCTTCGCTTGCAGGTGTATTGAGAAATTACAAACCTGAAAATATTGAACTTCCAATTGCTCCTCAAAAACAATTTTTGTTTGAACAGCCGACAAATTTTGTTTTCAAGAAAGGAAATAGAGGCAGAGATAAATCTGGCGACTATTTTGAAATAGTCTACAAAATTGAAGGCGGCTCAGAATCCACACAAAGAATTCATATTGCCAACAAATATAATGAAGCAGAAGCTTTAGCCATTGCCAGTACTATGTTGTCCAGAATGGCTCCTGGTGAGCGCGAGCTGGTCAGAAGTTCGGGACTTAAAATTGTTTTTGACGGAGCTTTAAACAGCACTGCACCCGGCAATTTCTCTTTTGCCGATGGTCGACTGGTTTTGTATCGTAGTGCAGCTTCCCAAGATGAGCGTTCAGCCCAGGCTCTTCAACAAATGGGAACGGTAATGAGTCATTTACTTGGTGTGCTTGAAGCTGAACGTACCGGTCAGCCTTTTGTACCGATGCATATGAGTCAGGGTTTTGTTAACGCCTTGAGACGAAGATTGGCTGATTTGCATAATGAAGACACTTATTCTTCAATTTTGACATTGAGAAGTAACTATCAGAACCTCAGGGTTCATCTTGAGCCTCTCATAGTCAAACAATTGAAATGGCATTTGCGTGAGTTCAACCCAAATGAAATGAGTGAAGAGACTCTGGTTAAATTCTGGGGCGAATTTTATGCTGCTCACAGAGGTGCCACCACAACCGACATAACACCGCGGGCGATGATATCTGAGGATCTTTTATTCAATTCCGCCGCTCAGAAAGTGAATCTAGCTTTTGGCTTGAGTGGTGAAATAAATGTTCCCAACAATATGCAGACTTTATTTGATAACTACAGACAAAGAGTTTCACATCAAACAGTTTCGGCACCTTATGTGTCCAGAGCAAAAAGACCGCAAGCAGATAATTCGCAACCTGTGATTCGAGCCGGTCAGGAGATAAACATTGGTGAGCTGGACGAAAATCGTCAGCCAATAACACGAAAAGTGATTGAGTATTACCAGGAGACAGGCGATGTACTTGTAAATATAGACGGACGCAATGTGCGTATCAGCGAGCGTGATGTACTGGGAATGCCGGACACCGTGGAAGTAAGTTTCATCAGAAGAAATGGTGAACTGGAAGAAAAAGTGCAACGGCAGATGGTCGTTTATTTAAAAGGTTTGGATGAATCTCAGAAATTGAAAGCAAGAGAAGCTGCCAAAGCTACTTTGCAAGAATTGTCGGATAAGGAATTTGAAGCAGTTTCCAAATCAGGAGTGAAGTATCAGTATGTACGCAATATTGAGGTTTATGACCGTTCGATTTTAAAAACAGAAATAGAAGGTGCCAAATACGGCTCCACTTTTGCTGAAGTAGAAGGATTGCTTTCGACCGGGCAAGGTCGAATTGTTACTGCTATGCAAGTGAAAACAACAAATAGACTGGTATATCTGAATGCAGATGAGGTCACC
>CAZEQP010000049.1:0-10854 GCA_964514345.1 uncultured Candidatus Obscuribacterales bacterium | reverse complement strand
TGGTACCAGTACTAAATTTGGTACCGGTAAAGTGACGGCCAAAGGCTGGATCGACCTGGACCAGAACGTATTTGATCTGGACAACGGCAAAGGACACTTTGATGTTCAAGCCAGCAATATCGATTTGAGACAAGCCTCAAATAACTTTTCCGCCAATAAACAAGCCGCCGCTGCACTTTCCAAATCACTGAAATTACCCGGCACCAAATTTGAACTGGCAGGAACTGTCGACTCCAAATTTGCGGTGGATCTAAGTGGAAACGACTATCATGTCGTGGGCAGTTCGGTTTTGAACAAAGCGGCACTGTCTTTGCAAAACAAATTGCTTGAAGTTTCCAATGTCACAGGCGAAGTGCATCTGGATGCCTGCAAAAATTCAGGCACGGTTAAATTATCCAATTTCAAAGGCAAAATGGGTACCGGAGACTTTCAGCTTGACGGCAATTTGACTCTCACACAAAATCCGGTTGTGGACATTTCTTTTCACGCCACATCTTTTGACCTGCGCCATTTGAGCAGTTTAATCACTATGTTCAAAGTGCAGTTGCCTATTTTTACCGAACGACAATTGTATGGACGAGTGAAAGACGTGCGCTTGCGTATAACCGGAATAGCAAGCAATCCCAAAATTTATTTCAGCGCCGTGCCGGATGATTTGTTCTATCAACCACCAGGACTGGCTCATGCCCTTGAAACTGTGGACGGCAGCATTCTATACAACGAAGACAATCTGATTCTGGACGACATAGATATTATTTCGCACAATAACATAATTGCCGTCGACCTCTATATAAAGAATCTTTCCGGCGCCTGCATTTTGCAGAGGGTGAGGGCTAAAACAGACAAAATCGAACTGGCCGATATTCACTATTATTTGATGTCAACCGCCATGCCGGCTCCTTTGCGCAAGGCGTACAGAGATCTTTTGCACACATACGGGATAGTGGGACCATACGGAAAAGTCTTTGGAGAGGTGCTTTATTCCCAGGAAAGCAAAAACAAAGAAAGTATCGACGGTATTCTGGGCTGTTATAAAGCCGGTGCTTCAGTGTCCAAACTTCCCCTGTATGATGTGGCGGGAGTCATGGCTTTTTCTGATGACGACTTGCTTTTCAATGATTTGCAAGGACGGGTGAAAGGCAGCAAATTCAATCTTGACGGTTTTATTAAAGAATACAGAAGCAAAAATCCTTTCTGGGAATCGCAAATTGAAATGAGTCTTGTGCCAGTTGAAATTTTGCAACTGGTGCCTCGCTTTTCTCAAATTTTAAAAGAGCAGAAAATTGAAATCCACAGTAATGGGGTTATCACTTTAAAAACGATCATTAAAGGCTCTCCCAAGAAAAATCAAGCTGAAGTCTCACTGGTTGCAGATTACGACAATGAGTTACAAATATCCGGACCTTTTGGTGTCATTCATCAGCCCAAGGGAAAAGACATCAAGGTTGAAGGAAAAGTGACTATTGAGCCTGAGCGGGTCTTTATCGACACATCAAATATTTTTGTGGGTGACACTTTGATGACACTGAAAGCAGAAATTAACGATCCCGATAAAGACAAAAACACGGCTCCTGATGTAGACATTGTTTTTGCTATTCCAAAGAAAGCGCCAATCAATACTTTGATTTCTATTCTCAATCCTCCTCTTGCCAAAAATACATCAGGTCAGATCCAGGGTGAAATCAAAGCCAAAGGTTCTTTAGACCATCCTCTTATTGACGGTCGCATGGATTTGATGCAGTTGAATCTTCCCTCATTTGATATTGCCAATTTATCAGGACGAATAGAAGGCAATCAGGAAATCAGAAATTCGCTTGCGGGCAACACGGGCAACGCCAATGTCTTTTCATTGAATGTGGATGGGTTCAAAGTAAAAGATTTGTCTGTGGGCAAATCAAAAGCATTGCTCGCTCTGGAGAAAAAGAGCGCCAAGTCACATTTATTGCGCCTGTCCATAAAAGAAGGCAAAGCGGAACTGGCGCAGGGCAATGTTGCATTTGCCGGCTGGGTTGATACTACAGACAATGCTATGTATTTGAAATCTTCGGCCAAGGGTTTGTCGGCTCAAGTGATAAGTGAAAAAGTTTTCGGACTTGAAAACGAAATTACCGGTGATGTAAAGGCTGATCTTGAGCTGAAAACTAAAGGAACTAATTATGATGAAGCCATGCAGAATCTTTCCGGCTCCGGCAGCATTGTTTTTTCTGATGGGCTTGTAAGCCGATTCGGCGACCTTGAAACCAGACTTACTCAATACAATCTGTTGACTCAAGGGATATTCGGTTTCAATCTGAATAATTTACTGCAGAGTGTCTGGCCTGTGCGGTCGGGACAATATTCAGAATTGAGCACCAGATTTAATATCGCCAAAAAATTGATCAAAATTGAGGAAATTAAATTCAACGGCACTGATATGCGGCTCTGGGGGCTGGGAAAAGCAGGGCTTTCCTCCAACAAGCTTGATATGGAAATAGCAGGACGCATACCCAGAGTTACTCAAAGCATGCTGGGTGGACATGTGGGCAGAATCTCACGCAATCTCACTTTGCAAAAAGCGTTGAAAGTGGCGACATTCGGCAAGCTGCAAAATTTACCTGCGCTGCCTGTTCTGGGTGCAATAGCAACAGACAAGCCTCGCACGTTCACCTTTAATATATCAGCCCCGCTTGACAATCCGAGACAAATCGCAAAATCAATAGAGAAGTCCTTCAAATGGTTGCCCAACCTGCCTCAAGCAACTGCTCACCCGATTCCGGGTATTGAAACTGCTGCACCGGCGGCGGAGTCATTGCATTAAAATCTTAAATATGTATCATATATGATATGAGTACAACTGAATATACCTTTTCTGTGTCCGTTTCGGTCACAGGGGGATCATGCTCCGCTCCCAAGCCTATGGATGCGGGGATAATTCACAACCCCTGTGGAAATACCGATTCGGTATCTATATCGGTATCCAATCCTCAAAATAATTCAAGCACCGTCAATAGTGTCTCGGCGCAGTCTTTTGTCAAAAATCAAAAAGACACCAGATACAGTTCATATCAATTCTGGATGTCTTGCGCCAGACGTTATTTTGATCATCTGTCTTATGAACGCATGATTTCCACTCACAGCAAAAGCGCCTATGTCTCTGATTTGAAGGGCTTTCTTACCTGGTTTAAGGGCAATGAAAAACTTTTGTCCGACTGTGAGATAAAACAAACGGCTACTAAATATCTGGCGCATCTGCACGCACAGGGTAGAGCACCTTCATCCATCTCTCGTGTTCTGGCATCAATGCGCGGTCTTGTGGCCTGGATGCGCTTGGAAAAACTGATTGATAAAGATCCACTGCAAACAATAAGCAGCCCCAAATTAGGGAAAAGACTGCCTGTGGTTCTTACTGTGCTTGAAGTGCAACAATTGTTGAAAGCCGCTTCCACAGCCAGAGAAAAAGCGATCATTGAGCTTCTCTACGCCGGTGGCTTGCGAGTTTCAGAGTTGGTTGGATTGAGCCGGCAGGATATCAATCTGGAACAGGGTTATGTTCGTTGTCTGGGCAAAGGAAACAAAGAAAGAATAGTTCCAATAGGCGGCAAGGCACGGCAAGCAATTGAGTCCATGCTGAGAGAAACAGAAAAATCAGCTTCCAATTTTTTGTTTTTCGACAGATCAGGAAAAAAGCTCAGTCGTTTGGTTGTCTGGCAGATTTTGAAACGATTGTCACAAAAAGCGGGCATTGCCGGCTCGAAAAATATCACCCCTCATACGCTCAGGCACAGTTTTGCCACTCATCTAATTGAAAATGGGGCCGACTTGCGCAGCGTCCAGGAAATGTTGGGTCATTCAAGTGTAGCTACGACACAACTGTACACACATGTGAGCAGGCAACATCTCAAAACGGCTTACCAGAATGCCCAATCCAAATTCGGCATCGCAAAATAATGAAAGATTAATGTCTCTTTCAACTCTTCCGAATCATATATATGTTAATTACTTAGGTGAGGAAGCGGATTGCATTCAATTCGAATGTGCGTCTAGTTAGTCAAACCCGCTGTGTCAACTCCTTAATTTCACTGAAACAGGAAAATTTATGCGCCAATCATCCAAAGTGCAGGGCACGAAAATCGCCCAGGCAGCCAAAGATCTCAATGTGACCAGTGTCACAATCAGACGATATATTACAGAATTTGAAATCCCCACCACCACTGATTCAAACGGCATCAAAGTCTTGCCCGATACCGCTCTTGAAGAGCTGCAAGAAGTGCGACGCCTGAAAGAAGAAGGATATACCAATCCCAAAGTGATGGAATTTTTGGAAGAAATGCGAGCCAAATCAGGTTCCAACTCTTCAGATAAAGCTGACAAGAAGAAATCAACTGCTAAACCAAAAAAAGAAACCAAATCCAGTCGCTCAAAAGCGGAAGATGTGGAAGAAGACAATGAAGAAGAAGCAGAAGCAGAAGTAGAAGTAAAACCGAAAGCCACAAGAAAAGTGGAAAAACCGGCCTCGGAATCTCAAGAAACACAAGAATCTGAAGATATCGAAAGCACCGAAGTTATAGGGGAAAAGGAAGGTCGGGTAAAACACTCGCTCACTTGCCAGACTTGCGGAAAAGTTTTCGAGCATATGAATCCCAAACTCAGAGACTGTCTTGATTGTTACCGAACCAAGCGCAAAGAACGCAGACGCGGCGGCGGAGATCGTCACAAAACAGTTATTCAACATCCGATTGCTCAGCAGGTCACAAGCAAAATGGCCAGCCAGCAGGCGAATCAGCAAAATCGAGAAAACCTGCAAAATCAGCAACAAGAAAGACAATTCCAGCCAAGAGTCAGAGAAGAAGCTGAACAAACCAACTTCAACGTTAGCACACCGGCTCAGGCTCCGGTTTCTTATCAAAATGCAGCTTCAAGTGGACCAAGCAATCAGCCTATGGTCGGCGGACTTATGCGAAAAGTGAGAAGTTATCGCAAAGCAATTGAAGATACAAGACAAATTACAGGTTCACTGAAACGACGTCTGGAGCGTCCGGATCTGCCGGAAGGCGAAAGACGCTGGCTTGAGCAAATTTATGCTTATCAGCTTATTTTGCACCAGGGATGGCGCCATTTGTCCGAATACAGAATGGCTACTCAACAGCAAGGTAAAGACGACTAGTTTTGGTCCAATCGCTCTTTTAAAAAGGATCGTCGCCGGCCGGTCCCGGCATTTGATTGAATCCGGGGATAGGTCCTTGATTTATGGGCTGATCAAAAATACTGTTATCGGCTGGTGGTTGTGTTTGTGGATGCACAGCCGGATTCTGATTTTGATTTGGACTGTTGGGATCGGCATAATATCCATAGTCAGGATCAGCTCCTGCTATGCCCGGAGTTTTTGGTCCCATGTTTTGTTGACTGGAAGCCTGTACCGATGCCGGTGGCCGCTCCATTTTGGATAAATCGATTTCTCTGTTTGTTTTTATCGCCAGTAATTGTCCCTGGGGCAATAAAAATTCTTTTCCCAGCATTCTTTTATTGTGAACCCAGGCTATGCCTTCGCCAAAAGAGCCTACCATGCCTTTTACCGATGAGCCGTAATCACTCCAGCTCATGCCTGAATGTTTTACTTTTCCGGGCACCACAGCATCAAAGCCGTTTCCATATGAGGGGTTGTAATTTATAAAACCGTAAAATGGGGTATAGCTGCCGTCAGGAAACACCAGAGTCTGCAAAGCTACAGATACTTGTCCAGGGTTGCCCAGTCTTTGAAATTTAGCCGGAGACGCGTGCAAAACCGAGCCCAGGATGCGGGCACCGGGCGGCACCATTTCCAGACCTTCCACCATCAATGGTTCACTTAAATCGATTGCGAATAAATCTCCCGGTTTGCTTTTAACCGAACTCAAAGTGGAATCTATCTTGCCTGTAAGCACAGTGCCTATGGGAATATGCCTGGGAAGAAAGGCTCTCCAGACGTTGAAACTCTGGTTCGCTTGCGGTATCGCATTTGGAGCAGGAAAACCGATCTGATTATTGGGGGCCATCTGAGAATTAGGAGTCACCATTTGTGGAGTCATAAATTCACTTACGGCTTGAGCGTCACAAGGATTCGACTGAGACAAAAGAAAAAGCAAAAACACAAGACAGGAAGTCATGCTGAAAAGTCTAATTTGGTTTGGGCAAGTGCTTGTTTGTTTCATTAAGAAAAAGAAAGTCGGTTGAAATTTTGTCTAATATGTAATTGTACTACTACTGTATAGGCAGGAACATGGTAAAATCACGCTTTGCCCGGTTCTGTTGAAAAGACAGTCGGCAAATGCTCTTATGGCGGCTGAGCCGTGTTTGAGCACTTTTATCACTCCCTTGCCTGTCGAAAGTGGCAGGCCACATGACCGAAAGGGTAACAAAATGCCACAAGAACCAAAAGTCAAACTATACGAAACTGTTTATATCGTACGCCCCACGCTGGATGAAGAAGGACTGGACAAAGTCATTGCCACAGTCGAAGAATTCATGAAGAAGGAAGGCTGCCAGATCAAAATGACCGACAAAAAAGGCAGAAAAAGACTGGCTTATGAAGTAAAGAAAATGCGTGACGGTTATTATGTCTCGACCATTTTTGAAGCCAAGCCTGAAGCAGTCGCTCCCATCAAACGCATGATGACTATTTCTGAAGAAATCATCCGCTCAATCGTGGTCAATATCCCACCTGTAGCTGCCGAGATTACTTCTTAAATAGAGGCGCGAAGAATATGAGTATCAGCAAAATTGTTATTTCCGGCCAAGTGGTCAAAACCCCCGAAAAACGCTTCACGCCCAACACCAACGTTGCGGTGACTGAGTTTTTCATTGCTGTCACCCCTACACCAAGGCAAGGCCAGCCGACAGAATCGGCATTGATCAAAGTCATAACCTGGCGTGATCTGGCTGAGCGTTGTGCTTCCGAATTGCAAAAGGGAGACACAGTGGCTGTTGACGGCAGACTGCAAATCAACAATTTCACCACTGCTGAAGGGCAGAAAAGAAAAGACATGGAAATCGATGCCGTATCGGTTGAAAACCTCGGCACCGGCCATATCTTTGGAAGTGGTGGAGGCGGTCAACAGGCTGCATCCAGCTCGAACGCTAATCAAAATCAGAAAGTGGAAGCACTGAGTCGAACCGGTGGCGGCGCCAAAAAGTCCGGTTCCGGTCAGGACGACCTGGATGCCATCTTCGCCGAAGACGAAATCCCATTCTAAACTTAAAAAATTAAAGGACATTAACTATCATGATGAAACCAAATTTCAGCTCCGGACATTCTGGAAATAAAATGAGCCAGTTAAGGCGTCATAAGCCCTGCACTTTCTGCGGCGAGCGCGAAGAAAAAGAAAGATATATTGATTTCAAAGATCCTATCCGTCTTAGAAAGTATGTAACCGAGCGTGGCAAAATTCTTCCCCGCCGCATTTCAGGCAACTGCGCAGTGCACCAGCGTGAACTTACACTGGCTATCAAGCGCTGCCGCGACATCGCTCTGCTTCCTTACATGTCAGATTCCTAGATTCTCTATTGAATCTTGATTCGACAAAAGCCGATTTATTGTAATATTGCATTACGGGCCGAAGTGGTGAAATGGCAAACACGCTACGTTCAGGGCGTAGTGAGCGCAAGCTCTTGTGGGTTCAAGTCCCACCTTCGGCAAATAAATCTGCGCAATCTCATGTAGATGGTTATTAGTTAGTCAAAAAGAGGTGCTATTGGTTACAGATCCGCGTCGCATGGACCAAAAACGAGAATTACCGCCGCTCAATGAGCGCATCAGAGTGAGAGAAGTCAGGCTCATTGATGATGATGGATCTCAAGTAGGTGTTGTTAATACACGTGAAGCCTTGCAAAAGGCTCGTGACAAAGGATTGGATCTGTTTCTGGTGCAGCCTGATGCCAACCCGCCTGTGGCCAAGATCATGGACTACGGACGTTACAAATACGATCTTGATAAAAAATCGCGAGAGGCCAAGAAAAAGCAGCACTCAGCTGATGTTAAAGAACTCAAGATGCGTTACAAAATTGAGGAACACGACTATCAAGTCAAGTTCCGAAAAGCTCAGGAGTTCCTCACTCACGGCGATAAAGTAAAAGTTGTCATAATGTTGCGTGGTCGCGAAATGCAGCATTCTGGCATGGCTCTTGATTTGATGAGTCGATTTGCCGAAGATTTAAAAGAGTTGGGTACTCTTGACCGGGAAGCCAGAATTGAAGGGAAAAACGTCCTGATGATCCTGTCTCCTGTTTCGCCCAAGAAATAGGCCGTATCAAAGACCTGGTTAAGTTTCAACAAGCATATATGCACAGTAAATGCTGAACTAATGCTATTATTGCTGTTTCGTCTGTTTCCCTCTGGGAGATAGTCGATCTTCATTTGAAAATTGAAGAAAAAATAGATAGCTCTTAGGAACTAAACCTATGCCAAAGATGAAAACCAATAAAGCTGCCGCCCGCAGATTCAAAATAACGGGCACCGGCAAAATATTGCGCAAGCAATCCGGTACAAGGCACATCAACGAATGGATGTCACCCAGCGTTAAAGTTAAACTGCGTGGTTGGGCAGCCGTAAATAAAGATGTGGAAAAACACGTCTTGTCGATGTTCCCTTATCGCAAGTATCTTCGTTAATCCCAAACTTATATAGCCATGTCTAAGGGAAAACTCCTCCCCGACGGCCGGCAATATCAAAAATATCCAAGAAGGAGAGAAAAATGGCCAGAGTAAAAAGAGGCGGTGTCTTGAGAGCAAGACACAAAAAGATCCTCAAGTATGCAAAAGGTTTCCGCGGATCCAACTCAAAACTTTTCATATCCGCCAACCAGACAATAATGAAGGCATGGAGAAATGCCTATCGCGATAGACGCAAGAAAAAACGCGATTACCGTCGTCTGTGGATCACCAGAATCAATGCCGCTTGCCGTCAGCACGGTTTGAGCTACAGCAGATTTATGAATGCATTGTTGAAAGCCGAAGTGCAAGTCAACCGCAAAATGCTTGCAGAAATGGCCGTCTCAGACAAAGACGCTTTCAAAAAACTGGTTGAAGTTGCTTCAGAGCACACCAAGGCTAAGACTCCTGTAAAAGCTAAATAAATCCATTAGTGATGGATTTTGTCTCGGTCGAAAGCCCATCGAATCCACTCATTAAGAAAGTACGCGCTTTGCACACAAAGCAAGGCCGGCAGGAACACAGACTTTTCATCGCAGAAGGGGAAAAGTTGATTGAAGAGGCACTGATGAAAGGTGCCTCCATAGTGCAAGTGATATTGAGCAAAAGCTATCATTTGCGCGGAAACAAGTCTGCTGTCGAAGAGATTCTGGTGGAGCATGGACTGGCGAAGTTACCCCTGGTGCTGGTTGATGACCGTTTGTTCGAGCTTTTGTCTACTTTAGATAATCCTCCTGCAGCAAGTGTTCTTGCTCTGTTGAAAGAGCCTGAGCATAAGATTGAAAATATTTTTGCCGGTGCCAATCCGCTTGTTTTGATTCTTGACGGGATTCAAGACCCGGGAAATATGGGAACCATAATTCGCTCCGCTCTTGCTATGGGCGTTTCAGGAATTCTCATGAGCAAGGGCTGTGTAGATCCTTTTAACCCCAAAGTAGTGCGCGGAGCCAGCGGAGCACTTTTCCAGATTCCTTTTGTTTTAAATTTGAGTTTTGAACAAATAGTGCAAGAGTGCAAAAAAAACAAACTGAAAGTGGTGGCATTGAGTCCGGTGGCCCAGCACAGTCTTGATCTCATTGACCTGAAAGGCGGATGTGCTCTGGTTTTAGGCAATGAAGGAAACGGTCTTGATGAATCCAGTCAGGCTCTGGCCGATGTTCAAGCATTTATTCCGATGAATAAAGCAAGCGAATCGCTGAATGTGGCAAGCTCATGTTCCATGGCTTTATATGAGGCTTCACGTCAAAGGAATTGGAAATATGACTGAGCCTGAGACCCATTTAGAAGAGGATGAAGTTCCGGAAAAAAGCCGGATGGAAAAATTCTTCGACGGTGATCATTCTATGACACTGGTGGATCATCTGGATGAGCTTAGAGCACGACTTATTCGCAGTTTGGTTTATATCTTCCTGGCCTTTGTCGGGGCTATTTTTATCACCAAACCGGTATTGCGATTTTTGGAAAAACCGGCCGGGGATATTAAGTTTCAAGCTTTGTCGGTTGAAGAGCCGATAGTGGTTTTTTGCAAAGTGGCATTTTATATAGCGATTATTATCGCTTCGCCTTTCATTCTGTTTGAAATTTGCCGCTTCGTGGCTCCCGGACTTACCAAAAAAGAAAAGCAGATTATCACTCCTGCTCTGGTCGGGGGACCTATACTATTCATTTGTGGTGCCGCTTTTGCATACTACTGTTTGTTGCCGCCGATGATTCACTTTTTCACCAGTTTCGGATCCGGTGTCACAGTTATCAACCAAAGACTAGACTTTTATATTTCGCTCGTTTCGAGCATACTTCTTTATATGGGACTTTGTTTTCAGTTGCCTATAGTTTTGTTTGCTCTTTCTTTCACGGGTCTGGTTGATTCGGACAAACTCATAAAATTCTGGCGTTACGCCGTTTTTGGTGCTTCGGTGGTGGCACTGGTTATTACGCCTGATCCCACGGCGTTTTCAATGTTTCTTGTGATGGGAGCATTAGTGGGGCTTTATGCCCTCACTGTCGTATTGCTCAAGTTATTCGGACGCTGAGGCAGGTTTATGGACACCATACTGCAAACAACAGAATGGCAGGGTTTGATCTGGATTCTGCTTGCTGTAGTCATGATTAAGGAGCTGCGCAAACACGGCAAAGAAATTTTTGACGATGAGCTCCCCTCATTCGACAAAGATCGATTGCTCAGGCTGGATTACA
>CAZEQP010000048.1:0-10901 GCA_964514345.1 uncultured Candidatus Obscuribacterales bacterium | reverse complement strand
GACGTTCTTTCAGAATGTCGAGCCAACCTTAACTACCCAGTATTCCACGAAATTCCAAACGATACCAAGACAGCAAAATGGGTGAACAACCAGGGTCAAATCGCCCCCGGCCATACAGCTTTTGGTAAGTCGTTAGATTCACTCGCTCGAAGACTGGCAGGCGGCGAACAACTCCTCCTTACAGAAACCAAAGACAAGAAGGGTATGTTCAATCTTCCTGCAATTTTTGGTGCCAAAAAAAGCTAGAGCATAATGCAAATCTAGCGACATACCAAAGGAGTTGAGCCTTAAATGTCTGACGAGAAAAAGGATAATCTACCAGCCCGGCCTAGTTCTTCATTGATGGGACAATTGGTCAGGCAAAGACAAGCAGCCGAAGTAGTACCAGCCCAGCCTAAACAGGCGGGCGTTGCTGCTCCACAGCAACAAACTGGTGTCGGCGGAGCCAGACCTGGTGGACCGGCTCCCGGTCAATCCGGTGTGGCCAGACCCGGCGGAGGCGGACCCCAAACCGGAGTCTCCGGTCAGCGTGGTGCCGGCGGCACTATGCCTTCTTCTGAAGGTCCTTCACGGTCGGATATCGAACGTGTCGACTCCAAAGACGATTACGGCGGCTATCACGATGGTGGTGGCGATGAAGGCGGTGGCGACTCAGGTAAGTTCTCAGCCAACCAGCAACTTATCCGCGAACGCGAAAAATTCATCATCGACCAGCTCAGACGTGAACTTGATACATCTCGTCTGACCAATATTTCAGAAGACACACAAGCTCAAGTCCGTGCTCGTATCAGAGAAATCGTAAACTCCGACCCTGCTCCCCTAACCATGATGGAAAAGGGTATTTTGCTTCAGAACGTACTGGATGAAGTATTCGGTTTCGGACCTCTGGGACCGCTTCTCCGCGATCCATCCGTCGGTGACATATGCGTCAACGGCGTCGCTTCAATATATGTAGAACGTCACGGTCGTCTTGAAAAAACAAACGTAGCTTTTGAAAACGACAGACACTTGCGTCAAACAATCGACAAGATTATTCAGCCCCTGGGCAGAAGACTTGACGATAACTCACCCATGGTCGACGCCCGTCTTCCTAACGGTTCTCGTGTTAACGCCACCATTCCTCCAGTCACCATCGACGGTCCCACGGTAACAATCCGATGTTTCGGTACATCTATCTTGTCACTGGGTCAGTTGGCTGAAAAAGGCTCCATGTCTATTCAGATGGCTGAAGTAATGAAAGCCTGTGTCAAAGGAAGAATCAACGTCATCATCTCCGGTGGTACAGGTTCAGGTAAAACAACTCTGCTCAATGCTTTATCAGCTCACATCAATCCGCGCGAACGAATCATCACCATCGAGGACGCCGCCGAGTTGAGATTGCAACACGAGCACTGGGTGCGCATGGAAACCAGACCTCCAAACACTGAAGGTCGAGGTCAAATCACACAGCGCATGCTTGTTATCAACACACTTCGTATGCGACCCGACCGCATCATCCTTGGTGAGTGTCGTGGTGAAGAAGCGTTCGACATGTTGCAGGCCATGAACACAGGTCACGATGGATCTATGACTACGATCCACGCCAACAATCCAAGAGACTGTACCAAGCGTCTTGAGAACATGATCTTGATGTCCGGTACTGAAATGCCTCAAAAAGCTGCTCGCGAATTAATTGCATCAGCCATTCAGGTAATTATCCAGATCAGACGTCTGGAAGACGGTACCAGAAGAGTCACCGAAATCGCCGAAATCAACGGCATGGAAGGTGAAACGATTGCTATCTCTACTCTATTCAGTCTGGAGCGTGAAGGTCGCGACCCGAGAGGATTCTTCAAGTGTAAACACGTTGGATCCGGCTTGCCGCCTAAATTCCTGGAAAAACTGGAACAAGAAGCGGTTCCGTTCAAACTAGACTGGTTGAGATAAGGATCAAGATAAGGGTTCAATGAACGGCTTTTATCTTTCTTGAAGAGGGGCAGGATTTAGATGGATACCTCAGTAATCATATTCGCCACGGTAGTCGTTATCGGTTTACTGGGAATGGCTGCGCTCAAAGGCGGACATGCCGATGAACTCACCCGACTGGATAAACACCGCAAGCGGATGCAGGAAAAATTCCTGGAAAAATCCCAGGGTGAAGAAGATATTTTCGTCACCAAGCGTGAAGGTTATCTGGCTCGTATTCTCGGTATGGCCGGAATGGAAGCCAAATATGACCAGATGAAACAAACCTGGATTATGGTGTCGATAGGCGGAGGAGTAGTAGGCGCTATAGCCATGTTTTTCATGGTACCGGAACTGGTGCCGGTCGGATTTATTTTGGGTCTGCCTATAGGTGCCGCCGGGTTCATCTTTTATTTGAACCAGGTAGCAAAAATGCGTCAAGCCAAAATGACCGAACAATTGCCTCAGGTTCTTGAAACAATGGTGTCGGCTCTGAGAGCCGGTTCTCCTGTTCTGGAATGTTTCAAAGTCATATCCGAAGTTTCAGCCGATCCTATACGTAGCGAATTCAAGCGTGGTCTGGTATCACTTCAATTAGGCAAACCTTTCCGCGACACACTCAAAGAAATGAGCACCAGAATTAAAGCCCCCGATTTCAAACTGCTTACCCAGGCTGTTTTCATCTCTCAGGACGTAGGGGGAAATTTGGCGGACGTAGTATCGGTTATCGCTGCTGCCATCCGTGAACGCTTTAAGTTAAGAGACTTTCTGGCCGCTCTGACCTCACAAGGTAAAGCTACAGCCATGTTCATCGGCTGCTTGCCTTACGGTATCACTCTTATCACTTATTGCGCCACGCCTGGTTATATCATCCCATTCTTAAACAATCCCATCGCCAGAATTGTTCTGCTTATGCTCATTATCTGGGAAGGCATAGGCTTCTACATTCTCATGAAAATGACAACATTCGAGGTATAAGCGCCAAATGAGTAACACGGTAATTGCAATTTTGACTTTTGCTGTTTGCTTGGGAGCAGGTCTTTTGATTCTCAGACCGGTACTTGGCATATACGTTGACTCTTATGCGGTAAGGGTCAAACCTAAAAAAGAAACAGACGAAACCGCCGCCGAGAAGCCAAAAGATTCTGCATTGCTCATGCTGTGCAAAACGGTGGGTGAACTTATTTTGAGCGTCATGCCTGCCGTGGCGGATAAGCGCACTGTGGACCTTTTAACACAAGCAAACTATCGTACCCCTGACCACTTAGCTATATATATAGGCATCAGGACTATAATTTGCGGCAGCGTCTTGCTGCTCGGATTTTTAGCCGGTACAACCAGTCCAATCAACCTTGTGCTCTCACTGCCTGCCGCAGTGCTTGCCTGGTTGATTCCCAACTTCTTTCTGGCTGGTCGTGCTAAAAAGCGTCAGGCCAATATTTTGCGCGAGTTGCCTGTAGTAATTGACTTGATGCTTGTATGCGCCCAAGCCGGTCTTGGTTTACTTATGTCTATCGACAAAGTTTCCAAAGAAACTGAAGATTCCTGCCCAATTCTGGCTGTTGAATTAAGACAATTAATCAACGACGTTAAGGTGTTCGCCAAGTCTGTGCCTTACGCCTTGAGAGAAATGGGCGAACGCTGCGGTGTGGACGAATTGATAAACATGGCGTCCGCTCTAATCGCCGCTGAACAAAAGGGTTCGGATATAAGCTATCCGCTGCAACAACAAGCTGAAGCTATTGGTGACCGACTGAAAAGAAAGAAAGAAGAAGAAGCCGGTAAAGTACCGGTTAAGATGGTGCCTGTCATCATGATATTCATCATGCCTTTGATCCTGGCGCCTATGCTTGGTCCAGCCGTTGTAACCATCGTTACGGCTATTGGTCCTATCATGCAGGGCATTAAATAAATTTGGGCGCAAAGCCAGAGCTTCGTTTTTTCAATCAGAGTAAAAATGTCCTTGTCGCCGCGCGGGTTAGACCTGCCACCACTTATCTTGCTCGTTTAAAAGGACTTCTGGGCACTGATGGACTTGAGCCGGATCAGGGACTGTATCTGAATCCGTGTAGCGGCATTCATATGATTGGAATGAAATACCCAATCGACGCCATTTTCCTGGATCAAAATTTAAAAGTAGTGGGAGTGGAATCTGATATTCCTCCGGGAAGATTGCTGGTGCAATTTGCCGGAGCAAAATCTTGTATTGAGCTAAAAGCAGGCAGCATCAAAACTTCAGGCACCCAAGCAGGCGACCAGTTTTTAATTGAAACCCAAGAATGAAAGTGTCTGTTTCTGAAAGAAAACACAACAATAGGTGGCCGCTGCAATAATCGGTCCCAGTGGAATTGTTGATTTCATCATTTCAAGAATTTTTTCAGTGTCTATGCTGTCTTTAACGAGAGAGACATTTCCTCCCAGTTTGAAAAACAAATTGAAAAATGCTTTCCAGGGCACAACAGCCCCAATTCGCCATAAAGCGACAATTCCATAAAAAACGGAAAAATACAAAAATGTGATTAAAAGTCCGACCGGACCTAGAAAAGCACCTATTGCCGCCATCATTTTCACATCGCCGAATCCGAGTTTATCTTTTGGGTGAGGAAAAACCATAATGGCAGCACCAAGGCACCATGCGCCAATCGACAGCAAACAACCCTGCCAGCCGCCTGTGATAGTGTTTGAAATAATTCCCACAATCGCTGCTGGAAATGTAATCACATTGAATATTTTTTTTGTTTTGAAATCGATGACAGCGGCGGCTGTCACTATGAGCAGTATCACTATCTGATTGAAACCAAGTCCTAGCATATGCAGACTGCGTCAATCTCCACACTTACATCTTTAGGCAAACGCGCAACCTGCACAGTGGCGCGAGCAGGCTTGTGCTCTTCAAAATACTGTCCGTAAGTTTTGTTCACCGCGTCAAAATCGTTTATATCTTTTAAATAGATTGTGGTTTTAACTACCTGGCTCAAGCTTGAACCCGCTTCTTCGATAATGGCTTTCAAGTTTTTCATCACTTGATTAACTTCATCTTCAATACCCGATTTAACTACTTCTCCAGTAGCCGGATTTATAGGAATTTGCCCTGATATGTAAACAAATCCGTTGGCTTTCACAGCCTGACTGTAAGGTCCAATTGCCTTGGGGGCTTTCTCTGTAAATATAGTTTGCGGCGCCATGATTTTACCTGTGTGAATTGAATAAATCCGTCAATTCAAACAAGTCTACAGGCTTGCAGGTTTAATTTCACCTGTTGATATTAGAATCGCCATTTTTGTCTGGAAATCCGTCCATATCTTGTCTCAAGTCGCTCTCCATCAATTGCATCAATGGATTTTCATCACCGGCTCCCGGGGTAAATCCGCCTGAATGGCTAAACTCACCTTCTGCTCCTTGAGCCGATGGCAAATAACTTCCGTGACCTGTGGACAATCCTGGATTTAGAGTGGGACCTATCCTGTTTTGCATTTCAAATCCGTTTACAGGCGGAGGGCCTGTATTACCTTCTCCGCCAAAAACTATTTCACTTCTGGCATCTGAAGGATTAACTAAACCATCCAATCTGGTATCAGGCAGCCCGTTGCGTCTGCTTGCTCCGGGAATTGCCGGAGACAATACGCCAAAACCGGCTTTAGGCAAAGCCACTCTCTGCGTACCTGTCGACTGCGAGTCAAGGCGGGCAAAGTTATTTGTCGGTGCCGATGTACGTTCAGTTTCTCCAGGACTTGCGGCCGAATACACTTCGCTTGAATCAGCTAAGGCAGACGGTGCCTGAAGAGAAGCGACTACTACGCCCACAAATAAGAGATATTGTTTCATAAAGGCTAGAATCCACCAGCTCCGGGTGCAGGGTTGAATGGACGGCGTTCACGATCATTTTCGCCGTTTTCAGGAGTTTCATTCTCGAATCCCTGATTGGCTTCTTCTTCACCGCCCAATTTGCCCGGATCCCCTTCCATATCCTGTCTATACGTCCCATCCATGTAGGCGTTGGGCGCCCAGTTGACACCGTTTCCACCACTGAAGCCGCCTGAATGGTTATGTTCTCCATCCCAGCCCCAGGCTGAAGGCATAGTACTGGCGTGCCCTGTTGATAAACCGCGGCTATAAATACCCGTGCCGATTCGATGTCCATAACCGAATCCAAAATAAGGCGGAGGACCTGATGTTCCTTCATCACCATAAATGGCTTCACCCATGCCGCCTGAATTTAATACAAAACTATCAAGTCTGGTATTGGGCAAACCGTTGCGTCCACCGCCTCCAGGCACAGCCGGAGCCAGACCGCCAAAACCGGCCTGACGCAAACGAACACGTTGTTTATTTGTTGTTGCTCTGGTTTCATTGCGGGTCAAATTAGCCGTTTGTTTTGATTTCCTGCCTGTGGCGCCGGGATTGCCGGCTGATTTTTCAGGATTGGCAAAAACTTGAGGCACCGAGATTGAGGCTATTAATAAACCAAATAGTAAGGAATTGAGTTTCATAGTAATTTTTGCCTCTCTTAAAACATTGAATCGTCGGAGCCGGATTGTTGCAGATTGAATTTTTTGCTGGATGAGTTAGATGATTCTGAAGATTGGGACGGGGAGCCGCTCTTATTAAAACGTGAAGATCCGAAAACTTGATCCTCTTTTCGTTCTTGAAATTTGCTGTCGTTCTTCAAAAATTTGTCGTCAAATCTTTTGTTGATTTCGTATCCGGAAGAATAGTCTTTGTGCACTTCCGGCTTGTTGTATGCTTCATCAAAATAAGCATCGTCGTCAGATACATTTTCAAGATTGTCTTTCAATGTTTCCGGATGCAAATAGTCAAATGCATTGGGATTAAATGACGGATTCTGACCGTTCACTCCCAGTCCCACCGATGAAGTTCCAAACTTGCTTTTCAACAAAGCTCGTTTGTAACTGTGCTTACCGAAATCGTCAGCTTTCAAAGAAAAGTCTATGGCGGACTGTGTTTTAGGTTTTTCTTTGAAAAATGTCAGGTCATAAGTGACTTCCGGTGGATCTGCATTTGCGGCAAGACCAAATCCGGCACCGGACAAAAGTGCAATTAGCACTAATGAATTTTTCAAAAAACTTCTAACCGTCATGGTTGCAAGCCTCAGGGGCTGACTATGTTCAAATCGACTGAACCGGTGGATGTTTTGGGCAAATACCAGCCTGCTCCGCCATATTGAGCGCCTTTATCGCTCAAATTTCCGGAACCTGTAAAACCGAAACTGTAACTGCCTGAAGGAACAGCCGAATTGTCGAAACTGTAATTACTCAATAAGTTGATGTCGTTATATTCTTTGACTACATCATCGCCCTGAGTCGACTGGTACTGAGCGCTGGTAGTTTGTGTGTTGCCGTAATAATTGCCCCGGGCAAAGTCTGAACGGCGCTGGGTATCACCCATTTTTCCCTGAGAAGCGGTAGCCGGTCCTTCGTCGAAGCCGAAGCTGCCGCCTTGTGAGCCGCCTTGCGAGTTGCCGTCATTCATAACGCTTGTGCTGTGGCTTCCAGTGTCTCCACCCAAATTGGCTGTAGCTCCACCTGCTCCCATGTCTATGCCGTCGGCAAATGCCGGACCGCTGAAGGAGAGAGCTACAAATGCTGCCAGAGCGACTAAAGTGAGTTTTTTGTTTGTATTCATAACACCCTATACCCGTTATTTGTATTAATGCCTGACCGCAAAGCTACGCTTGGATGATTACTCTGGGTTATGCTCAATTTCTAGTAAGTGGATTTGAAAAGGCAGAGCGGCTGCCGTGAACAATTTATAACTAGAGAAATATTAAAGGAAATAAATCCACTTGTCAATATATTCATTATGACAGCAAATCCAGGCGCTAAGCGGCTCGTTAACCTACAATTTCAAATATGACTCTAATTCTTGGTCTGGAAACCAGCTGCGATGAAACAGCCGCCGCCATCGTGGCGGACGGCAGAAAGTTGCTGGCATCCAGTGTCAAAAGTCAGTCTGCCATTCACCAGAATTTTGGCGGTGTGATACCAGAAGTGGCTGCACGTCATCATCTTGAGTCTATTAACGAAGTGATAGACGAGGTCCTTGCCGAATCGAAACTGGCCAAAGAAGACCTGTCGGCAATTGCATGCACCAACGGTCCCGGCTTTGTGGGTGCGCTTCTGGTCGGACTTTCGGCTGCAAAAGCCATTTCCTGGGCGTGGTCTAAACCGCTCATCGCCGTGGATCATCTGATGGCACACGTTTGCGCCAATTTTTTAGAAACCGATTTGAGCCCGCCTTTTGTTTGTTTGCTGGTGAGCGGTGGACACACACAACTGATACATTTTAAGGACTACCAGAACGCAGTCATAGTCGGACAAACTCTTGATGACGCCGTCGGGGAAGCTTATGACAAAGTGGCGCGTATGCTGGGACTTGGCTATCCTGGCGGCCCCGCCATCGACAAACTGGCTAAAAGCGGCAACCCGGATGCATTTTCATTGCCTGAAGGGAATGTGGAAGGCTACGATTTCAGCTACAGCGGACTGAAAACAGCCGTTTTGCGAACTATAGAAAAGCTTGAAAAATTGGAAAGAAATGCCGAAAGCAACCCGCTCAAAGAACTCCCCAGAGAAGATCTGGCAGCATCTTTCCAGAAAGCAGCCAATCAAATTCTAGTCAAAAAGACAGTGGCGCTGTCAAAACAACTGGGACTGGATACTGTTGTTCTGGCCGGCGGAGTGGCGGCCAATAGTGATTTGAGACAGAGATTTTCACTGATATCCGACTTAAAAATATTCATGCCACCACTCAAATACTGCACAGACAATGCTGCGATGGTGGCTGCTTGCGCCCATTTCATGAACTCTAACGCCGCTCTGGATATCAGCGTTTATTCGCGTCAAAACAAGAAATAATGCCGGTATCCGTAGAGATACTTACATGACCGGATGACCTTTTAGAGACCTTGCCATGATATTATGATAAGGAAAAATCCGTGCATAATCCGTTATTCGCAAATTTTTAGCGGGCATTGCTTCGTTATAGACAAAGGAATTCCAAAACCATATGACTTTTGAAGACAAAGACTTAGCTTGTCGCGACTGTGGGAATACTTTTGTCTTTTCTGCTGGAGAACAAGAATTTTTTGCCCAGAAAGGGCTTTACAACCAGCCTCGCAGATGCCCCAATTGCAGAATTCTAGTTCGCGTAATGCGTTCAGGCGAAAATCCTGAAAAAACAGCAGAAGTTCTTTGCGCTGAATGCGGAACACCAACTCGTGTTCCTTTTCAACCAAAAGGATACAGACCGGTTTATTGCAGCTACTGCTTTAGAACGAAAAAACTGGAAATTCAATCAAAAGAGCATGCACAAGAGAGCGCACAGTTGGTAAGTGCTCCGGATTCTGAAAAAGACGCAGCCTCCGGCTAACTATTTTCTGTAGCAAAAATAAACTAACGTCTATTATTCATTTGATTTACGTATAATAATCCTTGGTTTTATTTAGGGAATCTCAATCTCAGCAATGTCTGAAAGCTCAAAGAACGAACCTTGCCCCAGTTGCGGACGGCCTAAGCCAGAAGGACAACGGTGTGTGTATTGTGCCACCGTAACCGACCTGGATATGAAGAGTTTGCAAACCGATTATTTGAAAGCCGAATCGGACAAAGGCGACGGTACCGCATTGCCCGGCTCGGTCAATGTTTTTGTGCAAAAAACAGGCCAGAAGATCCCCTTGAAAAACAGCAAAGTCAAAATCGGTCGGGATCCTTCCAATCAAGTGGTGGTAGCCGACGATACTTTTGCTTCACGTCACCATGCCTGGATTACCTTTGAAGAGGGTATGTTCTGGATAGAAGATCTGGGTTCAACAAATGGCACTCTTTTGAACGGCCATCCAGTAGTTAAGCGCCAGATACTCTCCTCAGGAGACAAAATTCGCGTAGGGCATACCGAGTTAAGTTTTGAAGTCGGGAAGAATTAAGGGAGGCATAAACAACAGTGGCGAATACGGGCGGAGCTAACCGTATCGAACTGGAGAGCCAGATTCTTTGCGCTGCCTTGCGTGGAAGCTGGGCTGCCACGGATGTCGAAGGCATGATCAGATCCTGCCAGGAGTTGTACCAACTTTTCCCGGATCTTTTGCCACCGCCCAAAGCGGAAGAAACGGTTCAGCCAGACAATTACTACGACCTGTTGCAGATTGAATGTGATGTCAATCCCAGCATGGTTCTGGCGGCCTATTTCAAAGCAGTGAAACGCTTTTTGCGGGTGCATCCTGATGCCAAACAGGACATGCGCAACTATTTCAAAATTCTCAATGCCGGTTTCATTCTGCGTAAACCGCGACTGAGACTGAGTCACGATTTAATCGCCGCCCGGGGCCAACTTATAAAAGAAGGTTCGATTCCTCCTGACGGCACACTGGATATGGTGGGTGCAGCAGCTGAAACCACTTCAGAGCGTCCTGCAGCCCAGATGGTCACCACTCAACCGATGACCGATGTCATGCCCAAGATTATCGAGCTTATGAAAGCCGCTCAGATAATAGGCGTAGCCGAGGTGCATGCACTTCGAAACCAGATGGCGCTTTATCCAAATATTTCAGTCATAGATTTAATTTTGCAAGCCGGATATGTCACCGAGTCTGAAATTCAGTCCCTGCAACTGGCTGAAGACCTGCTGGGGCAAGGCAAAATCAATATCGGTCAATTCTGCGTGGCTATGTACGATGAGCGTACAAGAGGCATACGAATGGCCGAATCTTTGCAAGTTCGAGGCTGGCTATCAACCGAAGTTTCACGATACAGAGACTCATAAATTTCCGGCTGGAAGTGGTAAAATTCTTCACTTGTTCGTGTAATTTCGGAGCAAGTTTCTATGTACTTGGAGTTGGGCCATCTGCCGAGACACAAGCTCGCTCGCTTTTCCAACGAGCAGAAAACTGCTGCTTCAAAAGCATGCAGCTCAAGATTGAAAACAACCAAAGAACTGGAACA
>CAZEQP010000047.1:0-10926 GCA_964514345.1 uncultured Candidatus Obscuribacterales bacterium | reverse complement strand
AGCTCTTAGGAACCTCTATTTTGAAAGTCGGATTGCTTAAATTTGGAATTGTGCTGACTCTTGTGGGAGGTTTGACACCTGGTGCCGTCTGGTCGACTCAAAAATCCCCGCAAAGACAAGACTTTTAGCGGGGAGTACGAACAATATCTTCAGGAGCGGAACAAGTAACCGACTCTACGGCAGCAAACAAAACATGCTGGAACACAAGTTCCCAAACCTGCATTGATTGCATTTATAGTCTCAAAGACATAAAAAGGTGCCCTTATAGCGTAATCGACCTATTTTTGCCCCCTTTTTTAGGTCGATTACGCTATAAACACCATTGCCTGGTTTCTTGTGAACCAAAACTTGGAAATTCAACTGGTACCTTGAGTCTGAATCCGAACCTGAATCTGAAACTGAATCCGAATCTAAATCTAAATCTGAAGCTACATGCGCATATCAGGATCGAAATCCTGACTATTTTCCAGATAGTGCGGAACAAATGATATCGGCACTGGTGCAGCCAGTGATTTTTCCATATCATCCAGTTGGGCTAATCTTGCTTTCATGATTTGTCCGGGCAATTCGTTTTTCTTTTTCAAACGTTGATAATCTATCTCACGTTTAATCTGTATACGTGCTGTTTCAAGCGTTCCGTAGCCCAGTCCGGCAGTACCTATAATTCCGGCGACACCCAGATAAACATTTGTCTGCCTGTTGCTGTTGTAATGTTTGAGTCCGGCAATACTGAACAAAACACCGTTGGCAATTTTTGTGCCACCAATTAGAGTACCGGAGAACATATTTTCGGCAGCGGTAAGAACACCGGCTCGCAGTTGTTTTTCTTCCAGGTGAATTTGTTTGCGCACACCGACTTCGTGTTGTCCGTACATGGCGGCTCTTATTAATGGTAAGTCGGTTTTTTCAAGTTCAGGGCTGTTTGCAATAGCTTGAACTCTGGCTAAATCGGCAGCCAGTTTTTCCACATCATTTGAAGCGACACCTTCCATGCATGGTCGTATCCGTCTGGCTTCATACTTCTCTGCAAGAACTCCTACACCGCGACTTAAGAATGGGTTCAATACGGTGATGGCGCCTGAGATACTAAATAAGATACCGGCGGAATTGTTGGCGGTTTTGTTTCCTGTTTTATTGGCGCGCCACCCCTGGCGGTTACCGAAACCTCCAACAATATTTCTTGATATATCAAATAAATAAAGTGATTGTTGAAAAGCTAAAAGTCTGCGCAGATGTAGGTGAAACTGTTTAAACTCATCCAGCGAAATATCGCGCATATCCATAAAGACTGGTTCTTCAGCTTTAGCTAATTCAATGTATCTATTGTCGGTGCAAACTTGTTTCAAATTGCCGATTAGTTTTTCACGTTCGACAAGTAAGTCGTCAATGTCTTTGCGAATACCAAGCACTTTATTTTTTGCCGCGTCAGGTGAGTAACCTTTTTTGCGGGCTTCTGCCTCGTGATATGCGTTAATTAGAAATTCAGTGGCCGAGCCTCCGGCGCCGACGAATTGTCCGACCATTGCCATCTGGTTTCCAGTCTCCAGAGTGTTGCGGTGCAAGTGTCTTGTGAGCTGGAACTTTGACGTTCGCTCCACCATGCCTGTGATGCAACCGCCAAGAGAAACAAGATTATTTGCTTCCTGCGACATAAAATATCGCCAGCCTTTAAAGCGTCCTTGCTTGGCTACATTGGCGTGGTAATTGAGATTGAACTTTTCCAGTTCAATCAGTTTCAGCAATATTTTGCGAGTATTTTCTTCGACCTTGTTTATACAGTAATCACGATCGCCGGCCTGTGCCAGAATAAAATCATCCTTGGCAACAGGCGTGGAAGGGGCGGCGATAGCGACGTTTCCAGTCAGAAGGAGAAGCGAACAAAAAACTGCGTGCGCAAACTTACGGACATTTTTTTTGTCGGCGGTAATTTGCCCGATTTGCACTTTTGGTCTCCAACCATCTTTCAACAATCGCAAAGCGTAACAGCTAAGTGTAAGTGATTTGTGATCGCAGGAATAACTCTTATTATCTACGCACTCTGAATGCCGTTCAAGAAAACAGTGGTGGCAAGACTGGCAAATTCATCGGAAGAGACTGTGCCATGTGGTTTAAACCAGGTGTAAGTCCAGTTTATGGCTCCCATCAGATACATGGCTAAAGAGGATTTTATCGGGTCGCTCAGTTCCGGTTTCAATTCTGATAACAAGTTTTTGACAATTTCAATTACCCGCCGCTCCAGTTTTTTTATTTCAGTTTGCTGGTCGGCAGGCAGGCAGTGCAAGTTGTTTAGCAGAACAATATGCTTGTCACGCGAATCCATATATAAGTGCATCAAGTCTTTTACGAATTGATCCAGCTGTTCTTTGGGCTGGGCAGATTTTTCAATTGCACCTTCAGCCGTTTCTACCAGCAAATTGCAATGTGAGTGCAGTATGTCGTATAGCAGAGCTTCTTTTGATTCATAATAATGATAAAGCAAGGCTTTGGACACACCGCATTTCTGGGCGATAGTGACTATCGACGTGCCGTCAAAACCGCGCTCGGCAAACATAGAAGCGGCGCCGTCTAGAATTTCAAGACGGCGCTCGTCGTAATTATCCGCTCTGGGTCTCACCATATGCGGTGCCACCTAGAATATGGGAACTATTTTGTCGCAATCAAAATCAACGTCTTCACCGTCCACGTCAATTTCAGGCAAAGCCGGGAATTTGACGCCGTGCGGCTCGACGATGGTTTTAAGTCTTACCACGGCGGTGCGCCAGTTGGCTTTTCTTTCTTCCAGATCCATAATTCCAAGACCGGCAGAGCGAGCCACTTCTTCGATCATTCTTTGCGCCGGCAAGAATGTGGGAGGCAATTGCCAGAATTCAGAAGGTGGTTCAAACAATATTCCGGACAGGAAAATAAATCCGGCTCTGAATTGTTTTGTCACCGTATCTTTTTCTTCGTCGGTCAATTTGGGCAGCACTTCTTTTAAAAGAGCCAGACAGAAACTCAGGTGGCGACCTTCGTCACGACCGATATTTCTGAAAGCTTCTTTGAGCACAGGAATTTTGGTGCGTTCGTACATGCTGTGGAACAAAGTGGATGAAGCCACTTCACCGAACAAGAAAGAACTAAATAGGATAGGCATCGGATAATGCTCGACCGCGACTTTATAACCGCGCCAGTAGCGGGCACCATTGTGATAGAGCCACTCTATATTATTTCTAGCAAGACGTCCCAGTTCTGTTTCAGGTTCATAACCCAGAGGACCGTTTGGTGTCAATTTGGTGATGACACGCCCGCAGACTTCTTCGTGATTCATTTCATCGCGAGTGACTGACAAAAAGCATTTGCGGATGGCATCTTCTTCATGTGTTTCATAAGCATGAATCATGGCACGGGCAAAAACGGCAGGTCCCGAGGCGTCAAAAACAGAAAGAAGAGTAAACCAGTAGGCGATGGCATAACGCTGATCTAAAGTCATGCCTTCCATATCCAGAGTGTCCCAGGGCAATTGACTGGGAGACCAGCCCGGGTCTCGCGAGCTTTCGTAAACTTCCATCAGGCGCGGCGTTTCCACCCGCCAGTCGAATGGAAAAATATTGAGCCGATCGGTAATTTTGGGGGCTTCCTCGCATTGAAGCAAGAGCTTTTGCGGATCAGGCATAGCTTCATGTTTTTCCGGGGGTGAAACAAGATCTTTTTGTGCTGTCATTGATTTTCCGCCTTTTGCGAGGGCTTGCCAGTATATAACCATTAATTGACCGAATGGTCGGTTAATTAACATGATAGCACAAAAATAAGCCTCTGGAAGCTTTTAGCCTAGCGGCGTCCTCTGGAGCCAAAACGTCTGAGCATCGGCGGTTTGGGCAATTTGGGACGTGGGTCAAGATTTTTGCCCACCAGCTTTTCAATATCTCGAACCAGATACCAGTCGTCCTGACTGACAAAAGTAATCGCTTTGCCTGAGCGTCCCGCTCTTCCGGTCCGGCCTATGCGGTGGACATAATCTTCGGCTGACTGCGGCACATCATAATTGATGACATGACTGATGGAAGGAATATCCAGTCCTCGGGCGGCTACATCTGTGGCCACCAGTATGCGTGAAGAGCCGTCTTTGAATTTTTTGATTGCCCGCTCACGCTCTTTTTGAGAGATGTCTCCGTGCAATTCTTCAGCTGTGACTCCGGCGTCAGCCAGACGATCGACTATCCAGGTCACTTTGCGGCGGGTGCCGGTGAAGACTATGAGCGAGCCTTCAATTTCACCGACCATTTTCTTAAGCACATCGTCTTTGTCGAATTCGTGCACTTGAATCATACTTTGCTCGATTTCTACAGGTTCTACCTGAGTCGATGTTGTTTTGATCACCACATGATTTTGCATGAATTCTCTGGCGATGCTCTCTATTCGCCCATCGATAGTGGCTGAGAACAAAAGAGTCTGTCTGTTTCGCGAAAGTGCATTGATAATTTTTCGCACCTGGGGCATGAAACCCATGTCCATCAGCCGGTCGGCTTCATCCAGTACAAGTGTGTCGACCTGGTTCAATTTCACCCAGCCGCGCTGGATGCAGTCATTAAGCCTGCCCGGAGTGCCGACAATGATATCGGCACCTTTTTCCAGGTCTTTCTGCTGGCGGTCAAGGCTGACTCCGCCGTAAAGTACAACTGTTTTCAGGCTGAGATATTTGCCGAACATTTTGAATTGCTGCATTACTTGCACAGCCAGTTCGCGGGTGGGAACTATAACCAGGGCGCGCGTTACACCCTTTTTGCTGCTCAGTCTATTGATAATGGGCAGGGCGAAAGCTGCTGTTTTGCCTGAACCGGTCTGGGCGGAGGCGATTATGTCCTGTCCTTTGAGTCCCAGTCCTATAGTTTGAGCCTGAATTTCGGTCGGTTTTTCATAACCGGCATCTTTTAGAGCCGCCAACAACGGTTGGCTCAGCCCGGATTCTGTAAAAGTGTTCAAATATTTTCCTCTTCTGTCAGGTTTATTATCCTACAGATCCTCCTGATTACCTAATTAGTGTTTCAATATATGTGCCATACTGCCTGAAACATCAACTAAAATAGGCAGGATGAACAAATTCAGCCTGGAAACTAAAAGACTTATTTTGAGGGATCTTGAGCCGGAGGATTTCGCCTGCGTCCATGCTTATGCATCTCAGAGTGAAGTGGTTAAATACATGGAATGGGGTCCTAATACCGAAAGTGATACCAGAATTTTTTTGAAAGAATCAATTGCATTGAACAGTAAAAAACCGCGTCTTGATTATGAGCTTGCCATCATTTTGAAAGAAGAAAATAAACTGGTGGGCGGCGGTGGCATTCACGTATCCAATCGGGAAAACAATGAGGGCTGGATTGGTTATTGTTATAAACAGGACTACTGGGGCAGAGGACTTGCCACAGAGGCCGCTCAAGCCCTGATAAAATTCGGATTCGAGCACTTAGAGTTAAACAGAATTTTTGCCACCACCGCCCCTGGAAATGACGGTTCGCAAAATGTGTTGAAAAAAATCGGAATGAAACATGAAGGCTGCATGCGCGAGCACAAACTGGTGCGTGGAGCCTACAGGGACACCGAATTGTTTGCCGTCATAAAAAGTGATTTAAGAGTCTCTTGAGCCGTATTTGCAAATTTGCACATCGTCGATAGTGGCATAACCGTGAGTCACTTCTTTGTCGATATGATTGAAAAAACTATTGATTTTGTCTTCTAAATCGATAAACTCTACAATCAGAGGAAGCTCAGCAGACAGAACCAATACATTGGCGGTGTGAATCTGGTGATGCTTACCAAAGCCTTGAATCCCTCTCACTACTGTGCAGCCGGCGATTCCCTGTTTATGCCCCTCTTTCACCAGCCATTCGTGCAAGGGTTGGGCACCATGCCTGTCTGATTCACCCATATAAAGTCTTAATCGCAGTCCTTTTTCTACTTGCATTTCAGCTCCCGATTCTTACTTTCCTAAATTACTCGTGCCAGAACAAAACCCAGATAGACCATAATCAGACCAAGAACTACTTGACCAGCCGCATTGCCCATGGCCAATAAATATTCACCGTCACGTATAAGTGCCAGAGTTTCATAACCGAAGCTGGAAAAAGTGGTGAAGCCTCCCATTATGCCGACCAGAAGAAAAATACGCATATCAGAGGCAAATACGCCTTTTGATTCAGCCAGTTCGGCAATGAATCCAATTAAGAAACAGCCGACCATATTTACTGTAAAAGTACCTATGGGAAAAGCGGCCGGGTTTATCAGTTTTTGCATAGCAGTGCTGGTCAGAAAGCGCAGAGCGCCACCCAAACCTGAACCCAGAAACATCCACAAATAAATCATGAGGCGATGTTAGCACATTGGCAACTGATAATAACCTGCTTATTGTTGCCCCGCGTATCCTTGTATAGACTAACTGCATGAATCAGAAATTACTATCTTTCAGCATTTATGGCGTAACTTTCGCTGTTACGTATGTTTGTTTCGCCGCATCCATGACTATGGCTTCAAGTCTTGATATTAAGACAAGCTGCGCTTGTACTTCGGCCAAAAGAGCATAGCTGATAGAACACCCAGAACATTTACGGCAATAATCACAAACACGCATGCCGACCAACCGCCTGCGTCCCAGGCCAGGCCTGGAAGAAAACCGCCCAGACCGCCACCCAGATAATAAAAGCAGGCATGCATACCGGTGGCGGTGCAAAGTCCTTTATTGACGAAACTTCTAAGAGCGGCTTGATTAGCCGATTGACTGATGAATAACGCAGTGCAGGATAAACTCAGTCCTGTCAGTATGCAGGGTAAATTTGGTATCAACGTGAAAAGCAGTCCTGAAATGCACAGAGCTTGAGAAGCAAGAAAGCTGCGCTTGGGTGAAATTCTGTCAATAAATTTTCCGGCTACAGGTGTAATCACCACTCCGATAAGATATACGGCAAAGAGCCAGCTGATGACGTTATCATCGAGCGAATACGGCTCCTCTGAAAGATGGAAAGTCAAATATGTGAAAGTGGCGATGATGCCGAACAAAATGGTGGCACCCACAAAAAAGGTGGATACGACTTGCGGATTTTTGATATGTTCTTTTGCCTCATTCAGGTTCAATCCACTTTGGCTGGGCTCAAACTGGGTGGAAGGCGGCAATATTTTAAGCACTGCCACGCCACAGCAAAAACACAAAACAGCGCTTGCAATAAAAGCATTGCGCCAGCCAAAATTGGCTGCAATCAATCCGGGAATTAGACGACCAAGAAAACCGCCCATTATATTTAAACTAATAAAAACAGACATGGCAAAACCGGTTTTATTTTTGATTTTGCACCATTCTTCTCCCACATATGCCATCAATATCGCCAGTATGCCGGGAAGAATAAGACCTTGAATAAATCGCACAGCGATAAGTTCGCTCAAACAATTGGCGAAAGCAGCCAGCAAACAAGGCACCACAAGCAAAAAAATAGCAGTCACTATGACCGGTTTGCGTCCTTTGCGATCACTGAGAAGACCGACGAATGGTGCCGAAAAGGCAATTGCAGCTGTAGTCACCGAGAGTGTAAGTCCGGTTTCAGCTCTTGTGACATGAAAAACTTTGGTGAAAACAGGCAGCAGCGCTTGAGTCGCATATAAATTCAAATAAGCGCTCAAACCGGCAAGACTGACTCCCAGAATTCCCAACCAGGGAATTTGAGCTTGACTAATAGTTAGATTATCTGTGTTTGGTTTTGAGGTAGTAGCAAGCATGTTTTTAAGTATGGACTTTTTGCCTTCATTCGTCCAATATATAATGCGTAAGATATTATAGGTTTTGCATATAATACTGAAATGGTCGAAATCCGCCACCTTCGCTACTTTATAGCCGTCGCACAAGAATCAAACTTTTCAAGAGCGGCAGAAAAATTGCATATTTCGCAGCCCCCTTTGAGTCAACAAATTCGCCAGCTGGAAGAAGACCTGGGCGTACTTTTGATTGAGCGAGGATCCAGACCGGTCCAGTTGACTGAGGCGGGAAAATTCTTTTTCGAGCAAGCTCAAGGTCTGGTCGAACATTTCGACCAGTTTCTGGCTCAAACAAAAAAACTGGGTTCAGGAGAAGAAGGCTCTTTGACGGTGGCTTTCGTCAGTTCATCCACTTACGAATTGATACCGCGAATATTGCGTATATTCAGAAAAAGGCATCCTGGTGTGAATTTAAATCTAATAGAAAAAAACACACCGCAACAATTGGAAGCGCTCAAAAACAAACAAATAAATATAGGCATCGGCCGCCCCTTTTCAGAGCAGGAAGAAATAACAAGCGACTGGATACTAGACGAAACTGTGGTAGTGGCGGTGCCGGCTGAACATGCTTTCAGCCAGAAGAAAAGTATTTCACTGAACTCCTTGCAAGAAGAAGAAATGATCAGTTTTTATTTGTTTCCAGAGCCCAGTTTCGGCAGTTTTGTTATGGAAACTTGTCGCAAAGCAGGATTTGAGCCCAGGATAGCTCAGCGCACAGGAGAGTTGCAAACCGCTCTGGGGCTTGTCGCCGCCGGAATGGGTGTGGCTCTTTTGCCTGCTTCAGTTGAGCACACAACAAGAGAAGGCGTAAAATATATTCCACTCAAAAAACCGTCACCTACAATTTCGCTGGTGGCAGCTTACAGAAAAGACGACAGTTCGCCCATTTTAAAATTATTCTTGAATGTAGTCCGCTCAGTGCGCCAATCTTAATACAATGGAACCAAAACTAAATTTAGTCGAAACCAGAAATTTGAAATTTGCCGTCTGGCACTGGCCTGCCTCCAAGCCTGCCAAAAAATTATTGTTTATACACGCAACCGGATTTCATGCCCGTTTATGGGATCAGGTGGTCAAACTACTGCCTGAATGTGAATGCTGGGCTATAGATATGCGTGGGCACGGTCTTACCACTAAGCCCCTGCCTCCTTATATATGGACCGAGTTTGGCGCCGACATAATTTCTGTTTGCGACGTGTTAAATCTAAAGTTCAATCTTGCTGTGGGACATTCAATGGGCGGCCACAGCTTGTGCGGGGCGGCAGCGGTTAAAAATATTTTTGATGCTTTGTTATTAGTGGATCCTATTATTGTGCAAAAAGAAATTTACGGCAAAATAGAATTGAAAGACCCGCACCCGGTGGAAAAACGGCGCAACAACTGGCAGTCGGCGCAAGAGATGTTTGACCATCTCAAAAAGAAAAAACCGTTCGACACTTGGAACTTAGAAATTTTGATGGACTATTGTTTTCACGGGCTTCTGGAAAGACCGGACGGCGCAGGCATGATTCTTGCCTGTCCGCCCACTGTTGAGGGATCCATATACAATAATTCGATCACCACGCAGGCCAATCCTTATGGTTACTTGAAAAATATAAAAATTCCGGTCAGAATTTTGCACGCACCAGCCGACCCGGACAGAAAAATAGAAGCGATGGTGCCTTATGATCTGGGCAAAGAATTTGAGCAGGGTGAAGACATAATGTGCGCCCAGAATACTCATTTCATACCGATGGAAGCACCAAATACAGTGGCACAGCACATAAAATCCATGCTTTAATACCTCGGCATCACATTTTCAAGCTCTGCTATGAAAATAGTAGAGAGAGAAAACGATGCGAGGTGGGTCTTATGCGTAAGACACTGATATTTTTGGCTCTGGTTTCAATTCAATCATTTGCCTGTTCTCCATTACTAGCCCAAGATCACCAGGTTTTAAATGGATACATAGAAGTACAGGACAGACCTGAAGCAATCAGGCAACTTGTTAGGCAGGAGCCTCAGCTGGACAATTCACTGACTCCGGACGAAAACAAACCTGTCTGGATAGCCAACGCTGTTTATTCCAATCCAACTATGAAAATGCGGGTCTGGAAAAAGATATTAGGCTGCATAGAAAAAGCCGACCTGCCCAGAGGAATGAAAAGCCAGCTCACAATAAAAGACAGAGTACTGTCATTCTGGCGTGGCTCCATTCCCGGATATCCCTGCAAAGTCACTTGTGTCCCATACGGACCGGAAGGCAATTACAAATTTTTTGCCAAAGCCGGCGGACCGCGTGGCTATCTGCAAAATATGGGGCGTGATGAAAACGGATTTGCCACATATAAGTACTGGTTTGAGTATCCGCAATACATCTTGCACATTTAATTAGACGCCTAATTTTGGAAGCTTCCGGGTATTACCTAATAGGCAACCCGGAATACTTCAATAATGTGAGGTTCTAATGAAAATACTGGGCATTATCGTGATGATTGCAGGAGTTGTAGTCTGGTGCGGCAATGTGTTCGGGTTTATGCCGACATTCCCATTGGCCGGCTATATCACAATAGCCGTCGGCGCTTTTATGATGAAACAAGGCTCGGGTGGTGAAGGCGGCGGAGATCCCGGAGCCGGGGCATAGGTTTCAAATTAAGTTCGCGATCTGGCGGTGGATTTCAAACTTTGTTTGGCTTCCACCAGCAAATCCAGATGCACTTCAAACACTTCTTCAAAAAAGTCTTTCTTTTCGCCCAGAGCCCAGGATTCGGCCAGACAATTCATTCCTTCTTTCAGTTGCGGAATGAGAGAAAGGGTTAGCACTTCCATTTTTTTAGATTTTTTGAAAGAACTGAGAGCCACTTGAACGTCTTCGATAACCTGCCTGTGACTGCGGTCAAGCGCTTCTGCAATTCGTAGTATCGCCGCCAGTGGCTTAACTATATTTTTGTCCGACTCATCCAGTTTATACCAGGCTTCGTGCATTTCACTCGGTTTGGTGCCCCTGTGATAACGGGCGATTGAAGCTATCATGCCTACTTCTTCTTCCGAATGGCCCAGAAGACCTGAGTGCAAAATGAGATAATAACTGTGTTTGTGATGCCCTTTGCGTGATATGAAAGTGCCTATGTCGTGCAGCATCGCCGCCGACCAGAGCAAATGCTCAGTGTCGTC
>CAZEQP010000046.1:0-11053 GCA_964514345.1 uncultured Candidatus Obscuribacterales bacterium | reverse complement strand
CGCGGGAACCGGAACAGGGATCCCAGGAAATCCCAGAAACTTACATAAAGTTTTTACACTTTGCGGTGAGCCACTGTCATTACTATGTTGCATGTGACGCAACAAAGAGCTACAACCACAAGCACATCTAAAATGGCACCCAACTCGGCATATTCACGACCTTCGGTGTTTCCATTTAATAAGGTACAGAAGGCAGCCACCATGACAAGGTTCCATGCCCACATGGTGAAGTTGCCCAGTCGCTCTGAATAAAGTTTGTTTTTGCAAAGATTCGGCACCATATAAAAGATGGAGCCGACATAACCCATCGAAAGCCAGCCGATGGCAACTGCGTTAACGTGAAACATGCGCAGGTGCGGCATGGAAAACTGAGGGATATTGTGCACAAGATCCGGATTAGAGAACTCCATGGCGGCAAACAAGCCGGCTCCCATACCCCACAACGACCACCAGAGTCCGGAGAGAAGAAAGTTTCGACTGGCACTACCTTCTTCTCGGCTCAGGAATTTATCAAGCAAATTGCTCACGCGCTAAAGTACTCCACGGAGTTTCCAAATTTGTTAGGAATTTTAGATTAATGACAACGATGGATTCCCTTTAGTAACAATCATTTTTGCTCATGCGGGGGTGGAGGATAAATTTTGTAGGGCAAGTCCCTTTAAAAATTCTGCCGGGGGTGAGCCATGGCTGGATTTTCAAGCATCGCCAAGCTCAACATAAATATCGCTTTATTTATTAATCGACAAATTACAGTGTTGATAAAAATCTCAAAAGTTTGCACTTTGAAATATCGATCATATTTAGTTCACGGTTTTATTATTTCCTGTCCGTTGAAAAAGTTGGCAGATCTGACCGTGCCGTTATTGAGCCAGTATTTTGCCGCTTCGCAAGCTGTTTCAAGCACCCGGTTATAAAGCGCTTGATCATTTTGAGGAATTTTTGACAATACAAAATCGGCTCGCTTGTCACCGCCGGGGTCAGGTCCCACGCCTACCCGCAAACGGGCAAAATCGTTACTGCCGAGATGCTCAATTATCGACTCCACGCCGTGCTGACCGCCTGCACCCGCCTTTTCTTGAATTCTTATTTTTCCAAGTGGCAGAGCTACTTCATCGTGTATGACAAGCAGGTCGCTTTGTTTCAATTTGAACCAGCTCAGAGCGGCTTTTATTCCCATGCCGGATAGATTCATATAGTTAAGCGGTTTTAAAAGAAGCACATCATGCGAGCCTATTTTCAATTTCTTATAGTGCAGGTGAGCGGCATTGAAAGCGAATTTTTTGCTTTGAAAGTTTTCCTGGGCACCATCACTAGTGGCAAGCAAATCTATGACGCGAAAACCGGCGTTATGTCTGGTTTCGTAATATTGATCCCCGGGATTGCCCAAACCGGCTAAAATTTTCATGACTCAATCTGAGTAGACTTCGCTGGAAATGTAATATCAAAGCTATTACAATTAATAATCTTTTGACAACACAATGTCAGCATTCCTAAACATAAACAAATAAGTAAGGGCCCCCAATTAAATGGAAGAAACGCACAAAATTCCCTATTTGCCTCACACACAGGCAGATCGCAAAGCCATGCTGGATGCAATCGGTGTCAAATCAATTGAGGACCTTGTCAGCCATATTCCTAAAGAACTACGACTGAAAGGTCTTGATATAGACTCGGGACTGTCGGAACTTGAACTGTCGCAATCAATCGCGGCACTGGCTTCTAAAAATAAACCGGCTTCCAAGCAGATGTGTTTTATGGGCGGAGGCTCTTATTATCGTTATGTGCCAGCCGCGGTCATGCAGCTTGTGGGACGCTCAGAGTTTGCCACGGCCTATACTCCTTATCAACCGGAAGTAAGCCAGGGCAGTCTGCAGGCTATTTATGAATTTCAATCTTCTGTTTGTTTGCTGACAGGCATGGACGTGGCTAACGCTTCCATGTATGACGGACCCACCGCCTGTGCCGAAGCCGGGCTGATGGCCTGCCGTCTGACCAATCGCAAAAAAATCGCCATCGCCGAATCGGTTAATCCTGAATATCGCATGGTCACTCATTCTTATGCCAAAGCTTGCGGCATCGAACTTGAGAAAGTGGATAAATTTTTAGATGGAGTGGGTGAAGAATATGCCGCTCTTATTATTCAATACCCCGATTTTTTTGGTTGTGTCGAGGATCTGAGCGGACTGTCGGACAAGCTGAAAAAGAATGGAGTGCTCTTAGTTGTAGTCACCGAGCCAATAAGCTTGAATCTGCTTTCTCCTCCGGGTGATTTCGGCGCCGACATTGTGGTGGGAGATGCCCAACCCTGCGGCAATTTCCTCAGTTTCGGCGGACCTTCAGCCGGTTATATGGCTTGCAAAAATGAGTATGTGCGCCAGCTTCCAGGTCGTCTTGCCGGAATCACAGTCGACTCACAAGGCAAACGCGCTTTCACTCTTACACTGCAAACGCGTGAACAGCACATAAGAAGAGCCCGCGCCACTTCAAACATTTGCACCAACCAGGCATTGAACGCTCTGGCTATGCTGGTTTATCTTTCCATCATGGGCGGCTCCGGTTTGCGTCAATTAGCTGAAATATCTTTGCAGAGAGCCAATTTTCTGGCTCTCCAATTGACCAAATTAGTCGGGGTAAAACTTTATTGGGATAAACCATTTTTTAATGAGTTTCTTCTTAAATTGGATACCGACGTGGATGCTTTCCTTGCACTTATGCAAAAACGGGGCATCCTGGCGGGCATTAACGTGCAAAGGATGTATCCCAACATAAAAGATGGCATACTGATTGCAGTGACCGAAATGAATACACCAGAGCAAATCGAAAAGTATATTGCTGCTTTTGGCGAATGTTTGACTGAATCAAAACATAAATCCAAAGACAACGAAAAAGTGGAAGCCCTGAGCAAATAATTAGACAGAAAGATGGGGATCTTGCATCATGGAACCAAGCAATGCGCCCAGACCGGAACAAGAAAGTTCGGAAGGACTTACTGAGTCACCGGTTGCCACTGCGCAAAGAGAAGAATCCAAGCCTAAATCGAAAGAATCCAAAGAATCAAAAATGCAAGAAGAAAAGCCGACAAAATTAAGCATAGCCAAAGGTATTGTTCGAGAAATTGTCGAGCTTGTGGTAGTCACACTCTTCCTTCTTATAGTCATTCGCTGGGCAGTGGGTGAAGCGCGATATATCCCGTCGGCTTCGATGGAACCTACTTTGCAAATTAACGATCGTCTTATAGTTGAAAAAATCACCAAACATCTTGGTCAGCCCATCAAAAGAGGCGACATTCTGGTTTTCTATCCGCCGCCTATAGAAATGGGTGGTCATGACTTGAGCAATGACCCCCTCACTATTCTGGGACGACTTACCGGATTGCCTTTCTTGCCTAACGAGCCGGCATTCATCAAACGTGTAATCGGGCTTCCCGGTGAGCACGTTCGAGTTGTGGCCGGTCAGGGCGTTTATATAAACAATGTGCTGCTCGATGAACCTTATACAAAGGATGTGCCTGATTACAGTCTAAATACTCTTGGTGACATAGGCGGAAGCAACACTCATAGAGAAACCATCAGGCCGTACAAAGACAAAGCTAATGATCCCATTATGGTTCCTGCCGGTCATCTTTTTATGATGGGCGACAATCGCAACAATTCGGAAGACGGGCATGTCTGGGGCTTTCTCGATGAAAAACGAGTGATTGGCAGAGCCTGGGTGCTCATCTGGAGAAGGTTGAATCCTCATCCTTATTCCGCTTCAGTGAATGAATAAGACGAAATTCGTCGACACTGTTCAACTGCCTGATTTTATCGTTGCCTTTTTGCTTTTTGTTATAAGCATGGTCGTAAGGCTTTATGCCTGCCCTTCTTTTGCTTTGTCCACCGATGAAAGTTTCACGGCTAATATTTCAAGCAGCAATTTTTCTGAAATATCCAGACTGATATGGAGCGAGGGCAGCCCGCCTTTGTTTTATTTTCTGGTGAAATTGTGGTCTTTACCCTTTGGTGAAGAGGACCAGTCGCTCAAAATTTTTGCTTTAGTTTTAAGCAGTCTCATTCCGCCTGCTGCATACTTGAGCACAATCGGCATCACTGGCATGAGACGATTTGCCATCGTGGCTTGTATGCTCAGTCTTTTTAGCCCGGCATTGATCAGATTTGGCAATATGCTCAGACCCTACTCATTGATTTGCATTTTGAGTCTACTTTCCACCTGGTCCTTTTTCAGTTTGTTTCAAGAGAAAAGAAATAAACGACAGTATGTTTTGTATTGTCTGGTTACTATCGCAAATTTATACAGCCATCTCTGGACAGTAGTCGTGTTCATGTCGCACTGCATACTTGCCTTGGTTCAATTTTTAAACAAAAACTGGAGCAAAGATTCTGTTTTTAGATTTGCAAAAGCAGTTGCTGTCTGCGTCCTGGCCTTTTTGCCCTGGGTGTTTGTAGTTCTTTCGCAAACGGGAAAAAATCTTTGCCCCTGGTATCAAGCGCCATCTCTATTTGAATTTTTATTGACCATGCCACTAAAGCTGATGACATATACGGTCGGTCCAAAAGACGGATCGATTCCTTTTTATGTGTTTGTTCTTTTTGCCTGCACAGTATTTTATTTCAGTATATTCTTCAATCTGGAGCCGGAGAAAAAGGGTAATCTCACCTATTCAGGTTGGCTCTGCGCCTTGATTTATTTTATTTCTTGTTTTTTGGCGGTAGCCGGTATTCCATCAAGAGGACGATATCTTTTGTTCCTGGCCGTACTTGTATTTATTCTTTTTGCCAATTTGTTGGATAGAATATTTGCCTGGGTGCGCAATGAATTTGTTTTTGCCTTGATACCACTTTGCGCCTTTTCAATTCTCTGGTTCAATCAATTACACGTGCTGCATCGTATGCCTGAAGCCGCATTAGGACCACTTCTTGTTTCACTGACAAGCAATAAAACTATTAAGGATACCGATATGGTGCTTGTCGCTTATGACACTTTTGTGCCTGAAGTCTGCCGCAAAATAAAAAGAGAGCAGATACTTGCTTTTCCTTTTGTAGAGCCGTTTATGACAATAGCCTGGAAAGACGAAGTGTCTGCCATGAAAGACCGCAAAAATATGAATTTACTCTTGAGCAAAGCAAAAACATATCTTGATGGCGGCAAGAGAGTCTGGCTTGTAACGCTGGCTCCGGCTCGGGTTACAGCTAAAGAAAATGAAACGCTGGATCCTTATCGCAAACTGCAATTGAAAAGTCAGGCGGATATCATTTGCTGGATGAATCAAAATGCCAAGCCCTTGTCTAAGCCGTATGTGAAGAATGCGTTGGATGGCAGTGCTCAAGCGGTTTTGTATGGACGATAAGATTAAAATGAAAACTGGCTATCTGATGGATGGAATAGCATTTGTTGTTTCAGCTTTGCTTTTTCTTTCGGTGGCCGGTTGCGTATTCACAAACTATGCCGGTAAAGAGACTGTGTATACGCATGAAAACGGAGTTTTCCAGTCGGTTGATTTTATTTCTTATTATGCAATAGGCAATATTTTGAAATCAAAAAAGAGCCACGAACTTTATGATCCGGCTGTACAAATGGAATTTTTCAACGATGCAATCAAACCTCTAAAATTGGAAGTTTCAGTATATAACCAGTATCCTCCGTTTTATTACCTGCTTTTCGTTCCGTTCACCGTTTTGCCTATCAGAACGGCGTTTTTTTCCTGGTTGGCGCTTACATCACTGACAGGAGGACTGGCTCTTATTTTGCTTTCCACCAGAGGCTCAGGTTTGAGTAAAATGGGGGCGGCTTTCGTTGCCCTTTCTACTCTAGCCAGCTTTCCCGGTTTCAACGTGTTTACTTTTGGACTTGCCAGCTGGCTGTTTCTTGCGTTCTTTTGCCTGTTTTATTGGAGTCTGATTTCAAACAGCCAGCTTAGATCAGGTATTAATCTGGGTTTGCTTGCTATGAAGCCGCATTATATGGTATCAGCCCTGGTGCCCGCCCTTTTTGTAAAATCAAAAACAATTTTCTTATCTCTGTTGGCGACTGTGATTTTACTTTGCCTGTCAGCCGGAATTGTAGCCGGTTTCGAAAATGTATTGGGCTATTCAAAAGCTATTGTAATTGCTGATTCATCTAATTTAACCAGCAACTTATATCCTGAGCGCATGATATGCCTGCGCCAGATATTAACCTTTTTTCTTGCCCGCGATCAGGCTTTGTTGTTATCTCTTGTCGTATTTTTCTTGAGCCTCATAGCCTCAGGCTGGCTCTTTCATCAATCGATTGTGGAGAAGAAATTTCCTTTGCCCTGGGCAATATCTTTGAGCATTCTTTTGCTTTTGCTGTTCAGCCCGCACCAGCACGTAAACGATTGCATACTGATTGCAATATGCACCGTCCTTACTGTGCCCTCGATTAGACCAAGCATTTTGTTTGGTATAAAACCGTGGAGCCTCCGCATCTGGTGCGGCTTATTGCTCATTTATCCTGTTTTAAGCTGGTTATTCATGGTATTTGCACCGATGCTCTGTCCGGAGTGGCTCAAATCCGCTTCAGAAGTGAACGGACTACCCGGCGGACTAACCGGGTTTACTTCATATTTTGTTTTACATCTGATCCTTCTTTTTCTGGGTCTGAGCTATTTGAGAGCGCTTGAGACTGAAGCGGCTGCAAGTGAAAAAGATTAGCTTAATCGGCTTTAAGATGATAGTTCTATCTATTTAGTGGCTTATATAAGCTTTTTTTGAGAACATAGACTGGTGTCGAGTAAATTTACCGGAGTCATCAATGGCTAAAGCTGGCAATTCAAAGAAGAAAAGCGGTACACCTGGGCAGGCTCAGAAGCAGGGCACGACTCAGACCCGCTATCTCAAAGACGATAAAGAAACAAAAAACGTCAGAACAAGAACCACTACAGCTGAGCGCAATGCCGTCAAAGAAGACTCTGCCGCCAAGAAAAAGGCGACAAAGCTTGCCAACTGGGAAGACGAGCTCAATAAAAGAGAAGTCGGGCTCATAGAGCGTGAGATGAAGTCTTTTCGCATGCAGGAAGAACTGGACCGCTTGAGACCGCTGTCCGGCTTATATCGAGTTGTAAAGGCGATGGCGACAGAGCGCCGCCTGACTTCTTTGCTTGAAACAGTGGCCAGAGAAACACAGTCGATGCTCAGAGCCGACCGTTGTTCTGTTTTTGTAGTGGATTCTGACAAAGGCGAATTATGGACCCAGGTAGCTCAAGGACTTGTGGGCTACAACACAATACGCATTCCCATTTCAGGCGCCAGTCTGGTGGCAAACTGTGTGCGCTCGGCTGCAGTCATAAATATTCCGGATGCTTATGAAGACCCGCGTTTTGACCCTGCAGTGGACAAGCTGACAGGCTATCGCACCCGGTCAGTGCTTTGTGTGCCGATGAAAAATCGCTCCGGCACTATAATCGGCGTATTTCAAGTTTTGAACAAAATTTCCGGTCCCTTTTCAGGTGAAGATGAAGACTGGATGGCAGGTCTGGCTGCTGTGGCTTCAGGTCTAATAGAGCAAGCGCAAGCCTATCAAGAAATCGAAACTTTCGTGGACAGGACGCTTGAAGTCCTGGCTCAAACCATTGATAAGCGCGACCCGCTCACTGCCGGTCATTCTGTGCGTGTGACCAAATACAGCCAGCTTATCGGCAACTCATTGAATTTGTCTCGTTCAGATTCGGATGTTTTGCGTTACTCGGCTATGATGCATGATTACGGCAAAATAGGTGTGCCAGAGTCAGTATTGTGGAAAGACGGACGTCTGACACCGGAAGAGTATGCCTGGGTGCAAAAACATGCCCGCTTCACTTTTGAATTGTTGTCCAATCTGCCTTTTACAAATCGCTTGAAAGACGTGCCTTATGTTGCATCCTGCCACCATGAAAAAGTGGATGGCACAGGTTATTATCGCGGTTTGAAAGGCGGAGAAATTCCATTTCTGTCCAAAATAATCGCTGTGTCTGATGTGTTTGATGCTCTTACATCAAAACGTCATTATCGCAATCGTATGGATATTCAAAAAGTGTATGAAATTCTGGAACAAGGCAGAGAGGGTCATTTCGATCCCAAATGTGTCGAGGCTTTTATGCGTTTGCCTTCAAATGATGTTTTGCTTGTGATGGAATCGGAGCGTGACAGAGAAACCGAACATACTTTTGAAGAGTTCAAAAATATCAGCATGTATCGCTTGATTGAACTGGCAGGCGGTGCCAAGCCGCGTAGAGGTGAAGACGGACTGAAAGAGAATTTCGAGACTATATACAATTTCGGTTTGCCCCAGAACTACAAGGCTCTCGATTAATGACAAAAATCATTCTTTCACTCTTGGTGGTTTTATTCATAAGCATGCCTGCTTTCAGTGCTGCCGATAGTACCGGTAGTTTGACGAAAAGCGATGGCAAATTACATGATGTGACAGTCTATGAAGACGAAGAAGATCCAAACGCCGACGAGAATCATAAAGCTCTTGAGCAAAGCAAAGCCGGAGTGGGATTGGTGCGCGCCGATATAGCCGTCTCGCAACTGGCTCCCCAAACTGTACAAAATTTTGTCAGCACTGCAACAGCTTATCCCTGGCCGGCAAGACCTCCGAAAAATAGATATAATCCGGCTCCCATAACTATGGACGATGATCAGCTCAAACTGAAAATTGAATATGAAGGCTACGGCAACCGCACTTCCAATCAGGACCCTTATCCGCAAGGCGGGTGGCGCTGGCAATTTGCTTTTCGCCGGGCATTGAAAAAATCCGGGGTGGCGGTGCCGCATTCTATGATCGGCATGAACGGCTTTGTCAGAGCCATGATGCCTTATGTGAAAACTGAAGTGGAAAAGGTCAATGCATTCGAAGAAACTCGAGTGGCCGCATTCAAGCAGATGGAAGAATTTTTCGTCGAAAACGAAAAGACTATGCGCAATGAAGCGGTGCAAAAAAATCTCAATCCCATCCAGCTCAGACGTGTGGCTGCTCACAAATCAATCATGAGTTATGCCCAGAAGCTGCCTGCCGGCAAATGGTGGGTGCAAGTGGAGCATAAAATGCCCGGACTCATTTTTCACTGGTATCAGCCGGTGGTTATCGAAGCAGACAAAACCACTCAAATACGTCTGACCGAAAGCAATGCTATATCCATTGAGGGTGGCTGGTAGAAGCTTTTGCGTTAGCCGAGAGCTGATGCACGATTACCTGGATATACGGCTTGGTTTGCAATCTTTGTTTAATCAGGCGCACCACGGCCTCGCGCACTGCTGTTTTTAGTGTGGTGGTATTTATTTCTTTCGCTTTTTTCTGAGTGTTGAATGCTGCTTCAAGAGATTTTTTAATTACTTCAACCAGTTCATCCTGCATTGAAAGCCATTCCGGCGCATCCAGGAATCCGGCAGCGCGGCATTGTATATCAGGTTTTGAAACTAATTGAAAAGTTTCATCCAGAACCAGTGATACCACCATGGCACCGTCATAACTGAGTGATTTGCGTTCACGCACTGAGGATGTGGTGACTCTTTCTCCCTGCTGCCAGTTGTACAACACAGAACCGGCGTCAATGCTGCCGATTAAGATGGGCAGCTGATGCCTTATTTGCAAGACGTCTCCGTTACCTATGGGAAAAACGTCTTCATGATTCATCCCCCAGTCAATCGCCAGTTGGGCGTGGTGCATTATATGGCGACCCTCTCCAATTGCCGGAAGAAAATATTTGGGTTTGATCAAAGAAAGCATTAATTTCAATTCTTCAGAGCTTGCATGTTTACTGACATGCACACTGTTGTTTTCAGCATAAATGCACTTCACTCCGACGGTCAAAAGCTGATCCAGGATGGAGGCAAAGTGTCTCAGTTTGCCTGGAATCACATTGGCGCTGTAAATGACAGTATCGCCTTTTCTAAGATTTATTCCCGGTCTTGTGCCGTAGGCAAGTGTATGCAAAACATGCAGTGGGTCGTCTTCTATCCCGCTTGCCACAATCAGCTGTTTATTTTCATCCAGAGTGTTCAATTCATCAAGTGTGGCTTCCAGGTTGCGCTCATAAGAAAGATGCCCGGTTACAACAGCTGCCAGAGCCGTTTTTAATAATGAAGCCCCTAATAAATGCATTCTTTTTTTAGTGGCTGAGGCAATATCGAAAAGTAATTGCAGTCTGTGTGTGTTGGTGCCGGGAAAAACGACAAACACTCGTCCTTGTGCAGATGCAATTTCTTTTTGCAAACGCTCGCGCACAGATTTTTCAGATGGAGTGTAGCCGATGTTTTCCACTCCGGCAGAGTCGCTGATGAGAGCCAACACGCCTTTGTCACCGATTTGAGAAAGCCGCTTTACATCAAACAAGCGTCCGTCCACCGGTGTTTGATCCATTTTGAAACTGGATGTATAAACAACAGTGCCTTCTTTAGTATTGATGCTGAGAGCGCAGGCGTCGGCTATAGCGTTGTTTACAGGAACCCATTCAATTTGAAAAGGACCGACTTCATAAACTGTGCCGGTTTCAATAGTGTCGAGCAAATTATTAATTGAGTCATGCTGGCGATTCAAATCAGGATTCCCGCTTCCTACAATGGACTGGCTCAAAAGCTGGCTGACAAATTTGGGTGCCATAATTTTGGGAATTTTCAGGTGTCGCAAAAGATAAGTGACTGCGCCGCAGTGCTCTTCATGACCATTGGTCAAAAGCAGAGCTCGGATGCGATCCTGATTGGCTTCAAGAAAATTGGTGTTGGGCAACAGCAGGTCCACGCCGGGAAGATCCTGATTGGGATAGGCGGCGCCTGCATCGACCAGCAGTATTTCACCTTCATGGACAATAATCCATAACAACTGACCCATTTCGCTCTGCCCGCCAAGAGGAATCAGGGCAAGGCTGTCGTGGGCTATAGAGGTGGAATCTGCAATTTGAATCATCTAAAAAATTAGTCTTCCACCATGTCTTCCCAGTACTCGGTGCGGTTTTTCCAGGCACAGCCGCCGTTACCGCAGATAAGGGTCGCTTTGGATCCACCTGTTTCCAAGGTTCTGTTTGAATCACCGGCTCCATCCCAGACCGACTCGCAGG
>CAZEQP010000045.1:0-11110 GCA_964514345.1 uncultured Candidatus Obscuribacterales bacterium | reverse complement strand
GACTTGATATTCCTTTTCTCTAGTTCGTGAACTATTTGTTTTTGCATTTCAGGCGGAACAGTGCTGTCTTTTTTGGCTGAGACTACTGCTACTTTTACATGTTTGGGCAAACCGTCAATATTGTGAAAGAAGCTGGCTGCCTGATAGGCCGCCGGGTTGGTTTGCGGGGTGCCTTTCAATGTAATAACCATAGCTTGCTTTACTATTCTGGCATTTGTCTTTTGGAAAAGGCTTGCCAGATCACCGCTTGCCTCGACACTGACAATCCCTTTAAGTTTGTCTTTTATGTTTTGTGGTGCACAACTGGCGTAATTCAATACAGTGCAGCCACCCATTGAACAACCAAGCAAAATAATGTCAATTACAGGAAATGCCTGGCTGACTTCATCAATATTCTGCCTGATGTCACTGAGAGCAGATGCCTCACCCCAGGAAGCAGGCGAACGATAATTAAGCGAAATGAAAACTGACGAGGGATAAGTTTTTTGCACCTCATCAGCTACCAGAAACTTACTAGGGTCTCCGTAAGGTTCTCTATATGTCGCGCCCATACCGTGCAAGTAAACAAACAGTTGGTGTTGACCATCAGGTGATGGGCTCATGGGAGGTGACAACAAATAACTGTCGGCACGACCATCGAGACGACTGACAAAATCTCGACGAGAAACACGTTGCCCACGGTCTTCCAACTTGTTCAAATTGGCATAATTGACCAGTAAGACCTGTTTTTCCAGGTTATTAGCCTTTTTTTTCTGCTTCCCCAGTTCAATGCTGGTGGAAATCAAGAAGCATACTGCCACAATTCCAGCTATATTTAGCAATATAGATAAAGCAAATACTGGCCTGGCAAAAGAGGTTTTTTCGGTTAATTTGCTCAATTTTTTCGGGATACCGGCAAAATTTAATCTGCGCCGTGCTCGCTGTTTTTACCTTAATGAGACTTGGCCTGGCCTTTTTGAGCCTTTCCGTTATTTTTATCAGAAGCAGGAGCCTGCTGATATCTGATGTTTGGCATCGTATCAAGACCGTTGGAGGATTCTTGCAAATTTCTGGCAATGTAAGACTGCAGAAAAATACCGAAAACAATGATGATGCCCAGGGCTATAAGTAATAGTCGAGTATTTTGAGACATGATTTGAAACCGGTTCGTTAACCTGTAAATTCGACAACTGAATTATATCAGTGTTTAAGGGTGGTGAAGACTTGGAAGTATATTGACATGGTCTTTCCTATTAAGGAGGAAAAACGGTGCGTTCAACACCTCCCCCCGCCCCGGCATCACCACAGGCCAATTCACAGGCGGTTGCCGCTCTTTCGGGTAAAGCCAAAAGTCTGGTGGACAATATGGGTAAAGCCCTGGTTGGTCAAGCCAGAGCCTCAAAACTTGCAGTGGTTGCCCTTCTGGCTAACGGGCATGTTTTGCTTGAAGACGTCCCCGGCGTAGGAAAGACACTTCTGGCAAAAAGTCTCTCAAGCTCTGTCAGGGCTGACTTCAAAAGGGTTCAATCGACACCTGATTTGCTGCCCTCCGACATATCAGGTGTTAGCATTTTTGACCAGAGAGAAAGCAAATTCAATTTCCTTCCCGGTCCCATTTTCACCAATATTCTTCTGGTTGATGAAATCAACCGTGCCACTCCCAGAACTCAGTCCAGTCTTCTTGAAGCTATGGAAGAAAGACAAGTCACCAATGACGGTGTCACCCGCAAATTGTCAAACGTATTTTTCGTAATAGCCACTCAAAACCCGATTGAGCATCATGGTACTTTTCCTCTGCCTGAAGCGCAGCTCGACCGTTTCATGATTTCAATGAGCCTTGGGTATCCCAAGCGTGAGGAGGAAGCGGAAGTAATCAGGCGGTCAATCAAAGAAAACGCTTTTGTCTTGCAACCTGTCCTTTCTCTTGAAGAAGTAGTGCAAATGCAGCATGCCATCGGTTCTATTTTTCTGCATGAAGCGCTCATCAATTATGTTATAGACATCGTAGCCGCCACTCGGGAGCATCCATCCATAATTCTTGGTGTGAGCCCTCGTGGTTCACAGCTTCTGGTAAGAGCTGCGCAAGCATACGCTTTTATTGAAGGACGCGACTTTGTCACTCCCGATGACATCAAGGTGCTTGCACCTCATGTTTTCGGACATCGTGTAGTTCCTAAAGTGAAGTCTTCACGGATATGTCACTCGGACCTTATCAAAAAAGTGCTGGAAGGCGTCAAAGTGCCGAGTTAACCACAGATGACCAAGAGATTATCCCTTACTATTCCTCTTGGATTTGGACTAGCCGTGACTTTTGATTCTCGGATATTTTCGCTCGTCTTTTTTGGCTTTATCATTTTCTTGTACGCGGGCTTGAGCGCCAATGAATCTATTTATTTGTTGGCTTCCAGTTTTGCCTGTACAGCTGTTTTGAGTTTAATCGTACCTTTTATCATTCTTTTGCATGTCAAAGGAGAATGTGTTCTGCCTCAGGATGTGCTGGATGAAGAAGCCTCGGACGTTGTGGTCAAGTTAATGCGTAAAAACATATTCGGATTTCTTAGCTTTTTCATCCCGACCAAACAAATTCGTATGACACTGGATTTGGTGCGCCGGGGACTGGACGGCAGACCGCAAGGGGCTGTACTATCACCAGAACCTGTTTTGATTGAAAATTTAACCGGGGAAAACTGGTTCAAATTTCCCACTCCTGATCTAAAGAGAGGAATATATTTTCTCAACAGCATCGAAGTCAGCACCAGCTTCCCGTTCGGCATAGTCTGGTGGACCAGAGTGCTGAAAACAAGCAAACAAAAAGAACAAAACACCATAACAGTTTATCCTCGTGTGTATCCCATTTCAGGGAATTTTCTGGCACATATAAGGGGAGTCAAGTCCACCATGGGATTGGCTTCTTCCAGTTCAATGATCACTCATCAATCAACCAGTTTCAGAAGTGTGCGCGAGTACAGAAGCGGCGACAGTTTGCGACATATTCACTGGGCCTCGACGGCCAAATACGGCAATCTTTTGGTGCGTGAATTTGATCAAGAAACAGTTCCGGTTTTTGATCTTGTTCTGAACCTGCGCGCACCCTGGAAAACTCCAGAACAGTTTGAATTGGCGGTTTCGGCAATTCTATCTTTGTGCCATCTGGGTTATGGAAAAGGACAATTGCCTAATTTGACTTTTTATCCCCCGGTAGATTCACCGGCTCTGGAAAAAATGATGGCAGATCTTCCTGAAAATTTGGGACACGGAATCGAGCGATATGCCGAAATTCTTGCTCGTGTTGAACCCGTCCGCACAAGCCTGGATCCTGAAGAACAAAATTTCGACAGCCAGTCTATTTATATGGAAAGAGAAGTTTTAACCTGGGTGCCAACCAGTGAAAGGGTTATGAAATTCAGCCCGGAGAAAAAATCCGACGTAATTTGCACTCCCATAGATCTGGCTATCGTTGAGCCCGAAGTTTCTTATGAAGGTCAGACCAACACAAGAAAGAATGCAAGTTCGGCTACGCCAGAACCTACTTTTGACGGAAAAGTGATTGCCAGGCTAGACTGGGAATTAGACATGGAGGCGCTATGAACAAACCGCCTTTCCCTAATAAGAATCAAGATCCAAAAGACCCCAAGGATCCTAAGAATCAGCCTAAAGCAAAAATGGAAGAGCCTAAAGAAGCAGCTGAAGATTCAGTTCCGTTGCGGGTAATTGTTTTTCTAATGGCTGTGGTTTGCGTGGGTGCATCTTGCATACTTTCACATTCAAATCCGCTCTTGACCGGTCTTTATATAATTCTTGTCGCGTCAGGCAGTTTCTTAAGTTACCAGCATAGGCACGACGAATTAAAATGGCTTCACTGGCTGGCACTGGCTGGAATTCTGTTTGTAGGCGCAGGTGTGTTGCGCGAATTCATGAATCCATTGCGTGATGAATTCGACTTTGTTTCACCTTTCATACACTTTCTGGCAGGCGTTTTTGCTTTCATCACATTTGAAATGCGGACCCGGTCCGATTTAAATCTTTCATCCAGCCTGGGACTGTTCCTATTATTATTGATTGCGCCGGTCGAAAAAGGACTGCCTTTATTGGCAGTCATTTTGATCTATATTATTTTGGGCACTTTCATGCTTTATTACGACTGTCTTTCAGAAACACTGCGAGACAAGTTGTCCAAACCAATTACCAAAGCTCCAGAGGTCAAGCCGCCCGGAGTAGCGATAACACGGCGGTCAGCTGGACATACGGTTCCGGCACTGATGATGGTGCCTTTGCTTTCTGTCGTTTTGTTTATTTTTTCACCCCGTTCTGACGATGTGCTTGACAAATTGATGGCAGCCGCTAAATCATTCGATCCTGGAATGGTGATGAGCAGCATGCTGCCTCCACCTCCACCTACCACAAAAAAATTGACTCCGGAAGAAGAACAAAGAGCCCGAGCCTGGTTCCAAAAGAGAGGTCATAATCTTTCCAAGATTGACCCTAAAGATGAAAAATTCAAAAAACGAAATGCCAGCGAAGATGTGGATTATATTCCTCCCCGTCCATCAACGGGCGGCAACCGAGCCAAACCACAATCCGAAGATCCGGCAAAAGAAAAGCAGGAAAAGAAATCTCAATCTAAAGCAAACAAAAAAAACGACAAGAACCAGGGAAAAAATCCAGAAAAAAATCCGGAGAATAATTCAGGTTCAAAAGAAAATACGCCACCTTCGGCCGGCAAGCCGACACCTGATAAAAATGCTTCAGGCAATTCAACAGCTCCGGGTAGTGGAGGCAAAGGCAGCGGTTCTAAGAAAAAAGGAAAAGGCACAAACGATAAAGGCTCAGGTGGCGGAGGTGGTGGCTCTCAAAGTGGGGAGTTTGTTTTAACCGACGATAAAAACCTCACACTTTTCGACAAATTCGGCAACAACGAATCGATCATTTTAGTAGCTAAAACCAGGCGAATTGTGTATTTTCGCAGACGCTGCTTTGATGTTTACACAGGAGTAAGCTGGGAACAGAGCCAAGAAAGTGAAGATAACCAACCAGTAAAAGTAACTAACGGAGAAATAAAAAAAGAATTCAAAGTGAATTTTGCGCCTCCTCCAGGAAGCACTCCCAGTTATCAACCGCCTGTTGTTACACCTACTTTGCTTGCACCGGGTCAGAGTACCAAAGGAGGACTGAGTTCAATTAGTCTGGGGGCATCGCGACAAACTGGAACTTCCAGCCCGTCTCAGACTCAATCAACCGACGCTCAATCATCATCACAAAACGACAGTGCAGACTCAAACACCTCACCACGCAAATTCATTTTTCAAGATCAAGACAAGCCTTTATACAGAGTATCGATGGCCGATGCTTTGAAAATTCCTGACAATTTTCCTTCCATTGAGCTTTTGCAAGAAATGAAAGTAAAAGCTAAGAGCATCGGAAAATATGTACCCGGTGCCTGGATTCCGCAAGAGGTTAGACTCTTCAACACAACAGTGACTGTAGACAATATGGGCGCCGTGTCCGCCGGAAAAGAAATTGAGCGCGGCTGCGAATTCAAAGTCAAAACTCAGCTTCCCATGTATGACTTAAACAAAATGCGTCTTGGCGATCCTCTTTCTTATCAAGAAGAAGAAGATCTCAGAAATAGTTACTCCAATTACCTGGATCTGCCCAAATCACTTCCTCAATCAGTTTTTGAGTTGGCAGAACACACTACAAATCCTCAATACAACTGGTTTGTTCAGTGTGAACAGTTAAGCGAACATCTTCGTCGAAATTACAAGTACGACATAACTCGTGAAGTGGATGAGCAGACCGAAGATTGCGTAGCCGAATTCCTGCTTAAGCGCAAAACCGGTCATTGCACCGATTTTGCATCAGCATTTGTTGTTCTGGCTCGATGTGTTGGCATTCCTGCCCGGCTTGTGACAGGTTTTGGTCCCGGCACTTTGAATAATGTGAGCGGAGAACGCGAGATAAAAGTAAAAGACTTATACACCTGGGCTGAGGCTTATGTCCCCGGTTCAGGTTGGGTTCCTTTTGATCCCAGTCCGGAAGGATTTCTTCCTGATGTCAAAAAGAACGACGAAACAACAATGGACCAGATGAAAGAAAGTCTCGGTCTGGACAAACAATTGGATGAAGAAGAGACCAAGGCTATAGCTGCAAAAGTTGTCGACTGGGTATTCTGGGGTTTGGGCGGACTGATTCTTCTAGTGGTGCTCATACTTTGTCTGCGATTTTTGATTCCATTACTTAAGAGATTGAGAAAATCCCCTTACAAGCATGGTCCGGAATGGGCAATTTTAGTAAAAGTGCAAAAAACACTTGAGCAAAAGTTGAAACAACCAAGACTCCCGTCTGAAACTCCCCAGGACTTTATCGACAGATTGAGAGCCAGCATAATCAAAACAAAGAATACTAAATATCCCATCCCCAGAGATTTGCCTGAAACTTTAAGCAGGTTCTACAAAGCTTACTCTGAAGTCTATTTCGGTCAACGCAAAGAAAAACTGGAAGACGTCAAAGAATACGGCAAACAAGTGCTCAAAGTGATTTCAGGAAAAGTGCCAATTGAAAAGAGTCTGGCTCCCAAACGCAAATCGAAGCAAGCATCGGACGACGATGAAGATTGAAATTGCAAAAAAATATATTAAGTAAGTTTGGTGCTCAAACGGGTCAATTCCTGCCCCAGAGCATTGAGCATTGATGCCACCATGCTTGGTGAGGCTTTTTTGACCGAGTGCTTTTTGCCGGTATAGACCCAACCACTGTTTTCTTTTGCTTCAACGTGCAACCTATGCGGGGCATTCTGGCTGACGCGGCAACGACGGCTTCTTTTGATTTGCGGATGGGAATCATTGTGAGCCAAATTGGTTTCATTGATCAATTTGCGCAGTGACTCGCCATTTGTATCTGGATAATAGCCCCAGAGGTTTTCTTTCAACTCAAATGGTTTTGGCTCACGTACAAAAACGTACCAAAAAACACTATATAAGATGACTAATTCCAGTGCTATTAACACGTAGGCGAACATGAGGCCTCCAAGCCCCTTGGGGCTTTGTTTCGGTCATTTAAATGACCTATTAAGTTATGAGAAGCGAACGACAGAGCGGGTAGGTAATATTCGTTTACCTTTCTAAATATTTTACTTATTGTTTCGAGAAAATCCAGAGCTTTTTCATGATTAATTAGTTGTCATTAGATTAAATCTAGGCCTATAATGTTTCGCCAATTCAAGCTGGTGGTACCTGCACAGTTTTGGGTCGTCTAATAATTAGCCCCTTTAGGAACTCTTTAGAATTACAAATCACCTTTTCAACTGCTTAACAATTGACCTTTACAATTGCAAAGATCGAAACATTTGACCCTGCAAAAGAGATACTAAAACCACTCTAGTTAACGAGTGTTTAAAACAATGTGGAACTTGAAATGGCTGAAATAAAGAAATTGGGCGTGATTGGAGCAGGCACTATGGGTGCGAGCATTACTTGCGCACTGATAGCAAAAGGCTTTCCTGTGGTCTTGAAAGAATCGAGCGACAGCTTTCTAGCAAAAGGTCTTGGTTCAATTGACTCCATTTTAAAAAAGGGTGTGGAAAAAGGAAAAATCACTCCTGAAAATGCCAAATTACAACGTGATTTAGTGACCGGAGTCCTTGATTACGATACCTTTTCCGAATTGGACCTTGTTATTGAAGCTGTACCGGAAACTCTGGATATCAAAAAAGCCGTTCTCAAGGATCTCGATAAACATTGCCAGGAGTCGGCAATAATCGCCTCCAACACCTCCTCGCTGTCTATCAGCCAACTGGGGGCAATATCCGGTCGTCCGGGTAAAACAATCGGAATGCACTTTTTCAATCCAGCCCACTTGATGAAGCTGGTAGAAGTAATCCCTGGTCTTTATACCGAGCCTGAAACTGTCGAGACCGTCATTCACTTTGCCAGAAATCTGGGCAAATTAGCGGTCCAGGTTGATGAGTGTGCGTCGTTTTTAGTAAATCGTCTGCTTGGTCGTTACATGAACGAATCACTCTTCTGTCTTCAAGAGGGTTTTTCGGCTGAATCAATCGACAAAAAAGCCTGTGATTTTGTTATGCCGGTCGGACCACTGGCGCTCAGAGACATGAACGGGGCAGATATCGGACTTTCAGTAGCTAGATTCAATTTTCAAGAATACGGTCCCAGATTTTCAGTTCCTCCTTTACTTGAAAAAATGGTGGAGTCTAACTTATTAGGTAAAAAGAGTAAAAAAGGCTTCTATATATATGACGACTCGGGCAAGAATTCAGGACCGAATCCTGAAATCGCCGCACTAGCAGGAAACGCCACTAAGCCTGAGCAGGACTTCAAAGCCGAACGCTTATTTTTGCCCATGATTAATGAAGCTTTTCTGGCACTACAAGAGAACGTATGCAAGATTGAAGACCTGGATCCTGCATTGATGGCAGGTCTTGGTATGCGAAAAGGCCCCCTTGCACTTGCTTCTGAAATGGGACTTTCAAATTGTCTTAGTCTGATTGAAGAAAGTTTCGATTCATACGGCGAGCGTTTCCGTCCGGCTCCACTGCTCAAACGGTATGTTTGGGCTGGAAAAGAAAGCCTGGATTAAGCCCTGCAATTTAACCAAATTTGTCCGCTTGCCAAGGAACATAGGTTAACCTGAGGCGTCAATTAACCCATGAAACGAACTAACAATCGGTTAGTCGCTGCGGGAATTTGCGGAGCTCACACCATGAACAATCGACACAAAAAATTGCTCGGTCTTTCTCTTTCCGGACTTTTGACAGTCGGATTACTGGGAAATCTAGAGAATGCTTATGCGCTGTCTTCTTCAGCTCCCAGTACTGCTCAACTGAATAAGCTCGATAAGCACGAGAATTTCCTTTTCGGACACAAGAAAGAACAGAAAGATCTGGATGAACGCCTTGATGCTGTGGAAAAAATCGTATTCGGTCAAACTCACGACGGCAACCTGGGTGACAGAATAGACCTTATCGACAAAATGATAGGCAAATCGAAGGATGAAATAGTTCTTCTGCCCCAGGCTCCTAAATTAGACACTATTGCCGACGATGTCGCTAAAGCACCGGATGTGGTGAAGGACAATTATGGTTTTGATCCTGCTGAAAATATTTCTAAAGCCAATTTGCAAAGAGCCACCGCTCTTTATTCGCAGGGAAATTTGAACGAATCGGAAAAACTTTTCAAACAAGTTTTGTCTGCCGAACCCAACAATACTGACGCCGCCTACAACCTGGGCGTCATCGCCGAAGACAAAAAAGACTACAGAAACGCCCTTGAGTACTACAAACGGGCAATGAAATCAAACCCAGGCGACCAGGATCTGGCTGAAGCTGTGCGCACCATGTCTCAAAAAATCGCTATGGCTCCTGCGCCCGCCGCCGCCGAAAATAATTCTACAACGGAAGCCGCACCCAAAGCTCAGCCTGTAGCCCATGCGCCTAAAGCCAATCTCAATAATTTGATCAGTGATGCTGCTTCCAGCTACAAAAGCGGCAATTATCAAAGTGCCATCGACAAACTGAATCAAGTAGCGAAAGAAGCTCCTCAAGACGCATCGGTTCAATTTGCACTGGGACAAGCATACAAAGCCAAAGGCGAAACCGCCAAAGCTCAGAATCATTTTCAAAAAGCTTCAGCCATCGACCCGAGCAATTCCACTTACCGCACCGCCTTCCTTGATTCATCCAAATCTGAGCAGTTTGCCTCAAATGCAAATAGTGCACCTCAAACTGCCAATGCTCAACCGGCAGGACAACTCACTCCCTTTCAACCGGTAACATCTGGTGTTAGCCGCTCAAGTTATGGTTATGGTTCCGGGTACTCATCGCTTTCATCCGGTACTCGTATCAAGCGAGCCGCTATGGGTAGCGCGCTGGGTGCAGCCACCGGACTTATGCTGAACATGCGTTCAGGCAACGCCAAAAAAGCGGCATTAACCGGAGCCATTATGGGCGGAATGCTCGGATTCTTTTCCAGATAAGGAACATAGTCATGAACACATTCAAAGTTTTTACACTGATACTTATTCTGGGCACAATAACGCCTCAAGAAGCTACCGCAAAAATGCTTGAAGGTTCGGTCAATCAATCGAATCAAATGACTAGATTGACCCGTTCCCGCCAGCTTGATTCAGGCACTACAATGACTGCTGCACCCCCTTTAGCACCACCTGTAGTGCGTCTGAATCGCGGGACCCCGCTTGTGGACACCAATAAATTCACGGCAAGCAATCCTTTGCGCGGCACAGTGGATCAGGGCGGTTCAGGTGGCGGATCAAATCGATTTGATATCGGTGCCGATCGAAACAGCCGCGAGTTGACTTTAGCCTGGGAACAGTGGCACAAACAATTGTCCAAAGCCATCTACGACACCTGGTCGGCAATGGTAAATGAAAGAGGTCGAGCTACTCTAAGAGTAAGTGTGGATAAAGCAAGACAAATAAATATATCTATTTTGAACTCAACTGGCGGTTCACGCTTTTCACAAAGCTTGATTGCCGCCATAGAAAGTCTTGAAGGCAATGCCGGTCTCACATTTCCATCCGGATCGCAAAGGCAAGTAGTCAGTTTTGAAGCAGATTATGTTGCAGATACAGATGTTCAGCCGGGTTACAGCTGGGTAAAAAACGACTACGAAAAGGTTCATCAGGGCTTTTAAGCGCTAATCAAAAATTATTCGGTTTCGGAACGACAGATTTCATCCAGACTAAAACTGCGCGCCTCCAGCTCATCCAGCTCTTTCAATGAATCTGCCTGAGCACCCAGCAGCCTTGCTTGTGCCAGTTCAATGTAAGCGTCGAGTTCTTTGCCCTGACTCAAAAATTGTTTTCCCAAATCAACACGGCAATCAGCATTTTTAGGGTCTTTTCCCATGATTTGCAAAAGACAATCAAGATTCTTGCGTGTCATGTCATTTTCGGGATCTATATACATTGCCTTATGCAGAAGCGCTAAAGCAAGCTGGGGCTCATCGTGCATACTGTGAGCATAATTGCTGTAGGCAATGCTCAAGTTTTCTCTAGCCACAGCATATTCCGGATCAAGACTGAGTGCTTTTAAAAACAATGCTATCGCTTCTTTGAATTTGCTGCCATGCAAGGCTTTCACTCCATCATCGTTAAA
>CAZEQP010000044.1:0-11116 GCA_964514345.1 uncultured Candidatus Obscuribacterales bacterium | reverse complement strand
GGATTACAAGCCCTGCATGTTTGATATTAATGCTGATTATAGTTTGCCTGTGGTGCTTGCTCAGCTGTTTAAAGTCGACACAATCGTTGCCACCAATAAAGGTTGCCACAAAAAATAATGACCGAGCAAGAGGAAAATTTGTTGGAGCACCCTCTTGGTTATCGCGACTTTCGTTTTTTGCTTGCCGGTCGTCTTTTATTTACACTTGCCACTCAGATACAGGGTCTTGCCGTGGGATGGCAGATTTATGAATTGACAAAAAGCCCGCTTATGCTCGGATTCATCGGTCTGGCCGAAGCCTTGCCTAATATAAGCATGGCTCTTTATGCCGGTCATGTGGCCGACATCGCACAGCGTAAAACTGTCGCTCTTTCATCGGTTGTGTCTCTGCTTGTGCTTACTGTCTCGCTAGCGGTATTGTCCACGGTGCAGATAGAAAAAGCAGCGCATTTAATCACTTCGATTTTTATAGTGATTGCATTGTCTGGTGCAGCCCGCAGTTTTTATGCTCCATCTTGCTTTGCTCTTATAGGCGATATTTTGCCGCGCAAGCTCTATGCCAGAGCCGGTGCCATCAACAGTGCCATATGGATGGGCTCGGCCATTGCCGGTCCCTTGCTTGGTGGCTTTCTTTATTTGAAAGGACAGGCTGCTCTAACTTACTGGATCTCCGCGGCATTGTTAATGGTGTCAGCAGTTTGTTTCACTCAGATTAAAACCACTCATGATCTTGCATCCACCGAGCAAGGCGTGCTTGAAAATATAATGGAAGGGCTCAAATTCGTTTTTTCCAATCAAATAATTCTAGCCGCCATGGCGCTTGATTTGTTTGCTGTTCTTTTTGGTGGCGCCGTGGCGATGTTGCCGGTATTTGCCGACCAGATATTTCATATGGGTCCGATGGCTCTCGGTATGCTGCGTGGAGCACCACCTGTAGGGGCTGTGCTGGTGCTAATATTTCTGGCATATCACCCATTAAAGCACAACGCAGGAAAAATATTGCTTATGTGCGTGGGTGGGTTTGGCCTTTGTATGATTGGTTTTGGATTATCCAAGAATTACTATTTATCATTATTTTTATTAGCGTTGAGCGGTGCACTCGACGGGGTCAGTGTTTATTTGCGCAGTGTCATTTTTCAGCTTGCCACACCGGCTGAAAAAAGAGGCAGAGTCGCTGCAGTAAATTCGATTTTTATTGGCTCATCCAATGAAATAGGTGAGTTCGAGTCCGGGATTACAGCAAAACTTATGGGGCTTATACCTTCAGTTATATTTGGGGGATGTATGACTTTAGTTGTAGTCGTTTGGACCACAATTAAAGCTCCCAAGTTGCGGCAACTAAATATTGAAGAGCTGCAAAACCAGAATAGGTAAGGACTTAGGTGCCAAAAGGTCAGAGATCTTAATGTGCCATTAATGCAAATGACTTCGATCTTATGCGAATGTGCTATCTCTACATCAGATCAAGAAGGGTCAATTCATCTTGGGCATCCCTCCACACGTCAGGATCTTTATTGGGCGTCATATCCATTCGGTATGGCAGCTTGAGACTCTCTTGTGTCTTAAGCGCAGCAACGGAAAAACCATCAATTCGCACGAAGTTGCAAAAGAACTCTACATATCTGAAGACGCAGTCTCCAAGCAGCTGAACGAATTGGTCAGGATCGGAGTAGCTGAACAAGAGCAGAAGGGTGTGTTCAAATACAAACCATCTAGTCCAGATCTTTCTAGTACTTTAGATATATTGGACGAACTTTATTCTAAAAGACGCGTTGCCATTACTGATGCTATTTATCGTCAATCCAGCCCATCAATGCAGTTTTCGGAAGCTTTTGACTTGAAAGGGGACGAAATATGATGGAGCAATTTTCTTATGTTTTGTGCTCAGTCACCAGTTTGGTTTGCGCTTTTTTACTGGCAAGACATTATTTGAAAACCCGCTCCAAATTGTTGTTCTGGAGTGCTATTTGTTTCGTCGGATTTTTCATTGAAAATTTACTTACATTGGTCGACCTGTCGTTTTATCCAAAGTTGGATTTATCATTGGGACGATATTTAATTGCTTTTGCGTCTGTTTTTTGTTTGCTCAACGCGTTTATATGGGAGAATGCATAATGCCTCATCTTTTTCTGGGCGGAATGATTGCTTCTTGTTGCCTGGCTCTGTCCGTACTTTTCTACAGATCTTACATAAATTGTAATGACAGATTCTTGTTATTCTTTGCACTGTCATTTTTGGTGATGGCAGTCAACCGAATATCGATGGCCCTTTATTTCAATTCAGAACATCACCTCTTCTCTTATCTGATAAGAGCGCTTGCATTTTCTATAATACTAATTGCAATGGTGGACAAAAACAGCCGTAAGAAACCGGCACCATCACCGCAATAGAACTATCTTACTATTAGAACTGAGCAGGGAGCGTTTTTGGCGATCTTCTCAACATTGGTACCAAGGAGCGCACCAAGAAAGCTTGAATGTCCTGTTTCACCTATCACCAGAAGATTGATATCTTTTTGCTTTACATAATCAACGAGCGCAGCAGCTGAGGTGCCTGTTACTATTACGGTTTTTACAGTCAGTCCCGCTGATTCGGCTTCATCGCGGGCTTTGTTTTGATTTCGCTCAAGTTTTTCGTGCGTTGTTTTTTCCGCTTCCAGCACTTCGGATGCATTGTAAGAAGAATCTGCAAATTCCTGAATTGATACTATATGCAGTACACCTTGATGCAAGGCGGCTTGTTTTATAGCTTCTCTTACGGCTTTCCATGAGCTTTCAGAGCCGTCAAGACCCACTGCCACCAGATATTGGCTTTTGTCCTGCTCGGGCATAATTTTATTTTTCACCTGCCGTTTTTCTTTCTTTCTTTCTTGCTTTCCAGATCATTTATTGCTGCAAGCGCTTTTTCGAATCGATCAAAGCTGTTTTCCAAGTCTATCCTCAAACCGAGATCTTCAAGTGTTTTTTTAACATGCTCAGGAATTGCTACAAACATTACTTTTGTTCCTTTTGCGCTCCATTTTTCAATTGCGGTTTCAAGGGCGAATGCTCCTGTTTGATCGATGAATGGAACATTGGCAAAACGAAGAATAATATACTCCGCGTCGGCGAGCTTATCAATCGTCTCTGTTAAATTTTTGGCTTCACCGAAAAAGAGAGAGCCGTTGAGTACATAAGAATATGTATTTTTCCGCACATTTTCAGGGATATGCTCAGCTATTTCATGCAAGTTTTCCAGACTGTCGAGCGAGGAGATGCTTGATATCTTCGCGTCGGTTAGCTTTTTAACAAAAAGCACTGATGCAAGCGCTACACCGGTCAGAACTGCAACAATCAAGTCGACGAATATGGTCAAAAAGAGCACCACCAGCATGACACAGGCGTCTGATTTGGGTGTTTTTCGCAAGCCTTTCAGCACGCGCCAGTCCATTATGCTCAGACCTACAGTAAACAGAATTGCAGCTAGTGTTGCAAGCGGTATTTGTGATGCAGCTTTACCCAGAAACAACAGCACTAATAGCAGTATCATCCCATGTATGAAGCCGGATAAATTGGTAGTGCCGCCGGATTTGATGTTTACCATGGAGCGCATCGTGGCTCCTGCACCAGGTATTCCTCCGATGAGTCCGGCGAAAATATTACCCAGTCCCTGTCCCATTAGCTCTCGGTCACTGTTGTGGCGTTTGCCTGTGACTTTTTCCAGAACAAGTGAAGTCAATAGAGAATCTATAGCTCCCAAAAACGCCAGCGTAAGTCCGCTTTGCAGAACAAGATGCAGGTCGGTAATTTTTAGATCCGGAAGTTTTGGCAACGGCAGCTGAGAAGGAATATCACCAATTCTTGGCACGTCCATATTAAGTGAAATAGATGTCCAGGTAGCGATGACCAGGGCAATTAGTGAGGCGGGGAGACGTTTTGAAAACAACGGCAGAAGATAAATAAGCGCAATTGTTAAAGCTGCAAGAATTGCTGCGCTGGTATTGAGCACCAGGTTCGGAATGAACAAGCTTTGCAGTGCCTCAATCACATTGCCTTCGCCTTTAATTCCAACCAGTGGTCCAAGTTCTATACAGGCTATAATCACCCCGATTCCTGTCATAAAGCCTGATATGACAGGATAAGGCATATAGTGTATTAGTCTTCCGGATTTAGCAAAACCCAGCGCTATTTGAATCAATCCAGCCGCTATACAGGCAGAAAAAACGAGTTCGGGTCGATGCGGGTTCGCACTGTATATGGTGGCGGCAACGACAGTCATTGGTCCTGTCGGACCGGAGCACTGACCTCTTGTCCCGCCGAATAGCGCGGCAAAAATACCGCAAGCGATGGCTCCATACAATCCTGCCGGTGCTCCCAAACCTGAAGCTACACCGAAAGCAAGGCATAAAGGCAATGCTATGATGGCCGCCATCAAGCCGCCGGTGAAATCACCCAGCGGATTTTTCAATATTTTTTTCAGGAGCCTGGGTTTTGGACTCATCTCATTATTATAGAGTTCAGGCTTAACATAATCAGAGGGGAGATTTTCGTTATGTCAGGAAAATCTCCCGCCACTAGTATGAAAAGTGATTTTTGCAAAATGCTTGCAAATTCAGCAGGTTTTATCACTTGAAAACGATCCAGGCAGGAATAATCCTGTAAGAAAAAGCTTGTGATTTAGTGCAATAATCGTAATGTTTTAATTGTTTCAAAGAGAAGCGATGCACGAGACTTTTCATATTGACTTATTTGTAGTTTTGCTGATGGTTACCGCTGCCGTAGCCATGGCAGTCAAATGGGTAAAACTTCCGTATTCGATTTCACTTGTGATAGCCGGCCTGGTTATCGGCGTTTTTCATTTGCTGCCGGCTGTAGAAATGACACCGGATCTTATTTTATTGATATTTCTTCCGGCCTTGCTATTTGAAGCTTCCTGGAACATAGACCTAAAGGAGCTGAAGGAGAACTGGTTTGCCATTTTACTGCTTGCAGTTCCCGGACTCATAGTATCTATGCTTGTCGTCGGTTATGTCATGCATTACGCAATCGGCATGCCGTTAAAAGCTGCGTTTTTGTTCGGAGCAATGATTTCTGCGACCGACCCAATCTCAGTGGTGGCACTTTTCAGAAAGCTGGGTATGAGCAAACGTCTTACCATGCTGCTTGAAGGAGAAAGTTTATTCAACGACGGAACTGCGGTCGTTTTATTCAAACTGTTGCTTGCCTTGATCATTTCAGCAGAGCCGTTTTCAATCACCGCTACTGCCGGTAATTTCATCATGGTTGTTTTTGGAGGAGGAATTATTGGTTGTGCTCTTGGGTATGCCGCTTCGAAAGTCACCGCTTTTTTTGAAGACCATTTGCTTGAGATTACGTTGACAACAATTCTTGCTTACGGGGCATTTCTGGTGGCCGAACAATTGCATGTCTCCCCCGTCATCAGTGTAGTTGCGGCCGGAATAGTGATGGGGAATTATGGCAGCAGATTGTCTATGTCAGCTACCACCAGATTAGCAGTAAATTCATTCTGGGAGTATGCCGCTTTTCTTGTAAACTCTCTTGTTTTTTTATTGATAGGCCTGCAAGTCAAATTTGATTTGTTGCAGAAATACAGTCTTCCCATATTTGCCGCAATTGGGGCGATACTGCTGTCTCGCCTGGTGGTTGTTTACGGCTTGACCCCTTTCTTCAGTAAGAAAAGCGATCCTGTTCCCTGGAGATGGCGGCACTTGTTGTTCTGGGGTGCTCTGCGCGGCTCTTTGTGCATGGCGCTGGCTTTGAGTTTGCCTGTGTCTTTTCCGTACAAAGAAGAAATCACAATCACCACATTTGGTGTGGTGTTATTTACGCTTTTAATTCCAGGACTCACTATCGAGCCGCTTGTAAAACTTTTCAAAATGAATTCCACAGATCCTGTAATGCTTTCATTCAAAGAACTCAAGAGCGTTTTGATGTCCTATACAAAATCACTTGAAGTTTTGGAGGGGTTAAGGAAGCAAGGCTCCGTTTCAGAAAATGCTTACTCCATGCTCAAAGAGGAAATTATTCAAAAACAGAATGAAACAGAGAATTTGATTGTGGAGCTTCATTTGGCAGATGCGTCTATCCAGGAAATTGAATTAAAGGAAGTAAGACTCAAACTGCTCAATTTGCGGAAAGACTACCTTAACATGCTCACCAGAGATGGTTTGTTGGAGCAAGAAAGTCTGGATAAGCTTAAGCTGGAGATTGATCAGGATATACATCGGTTGGAGGATGAATCGAGTATCAAGTCCGGTGCTCAGGCTTAATTCCATTTTTTTTGTGCGCCGATACCATGATTGATGATTGGCGTCTCAAACGAAGGAATTGAAGGTGAAAGCGGCTCAAATTGTCTGACTTCTCCTTGAGGAGACACTTCAACTGAAGAAATTTCAGTAGCTGGTATCATTCTCAATTTGAAGCTTACAGATCGGCCGGTTTCTTTTTCCAGGTGATCTTGCACCAGTTTAACCTGGTTGCTCGAAATGGCATGATTCGAAGATAAAACCGTTGCTTTCACATCCATAGGTTTGCGAAATAGCTTTACGTCCACGTTTTGCAACTGCATTCCTTTGAATGTTTCAGTCCGCTGAAGGATTTCTTGAATGTTTGAACTGAGCATGTTTTCCAGAATGAGTTCACGCATACTGAAAGCCAGGGGTGCTATCAACAATACGACAGTGCTAAATGAAATAAGCAAGCCTTTTCTTGCTTGTTTCAGAGGGGTATAGCCATGTAGAAAGAACACTATTGAGCCGGCAAATGTGATACCTATGAGGTTGGTGGCATACAAAAGAAGGGCTCCGGACCAGATGCTGTAAGAAGAAAGGGCGATGCCTATTCCCACAACGCTCAAGGGCGGTACTAATGCCACCGCAATAGCAACTCCGGCAAGAGAATCTGCCAGTTTGGAATTAGTCTGACAGTACGCGCCGACAGCTCCAGCCACAATTGCCACTCCAAGATCAAGTAAATTAGGATGTGTTCTGTTTGTAATTTCTGGAGTTACAGTCAGAAAGCTCAGTGCCCATCCCATTGCAAATGAAAGCAAGATACCGCATGCGGTGCCAATTAGCAGTGTCACTGTTGCGCGCGAGAACAATTTAGTATCGGCGGTCACCACTGCAAGTGACAAACCTACTAGAGGCCGCATTAACGGGGCCACAATCATGGCGCCGATAATCACCGCCGGACTGTTCTGAAAAAGTCCAAGACTGGCAAGCAGGGTGGAAGAAGAAAGCAGAACCAAAAATTCGGGTGTTAGTTTGCTTATTTCTTCCAGACGATTTTTCAATTCGTCTAGTTTTTCAGTAGAAACATGAGGAATTAATCCAGACATAACGAAAATCAGACAAGTCACTTCTCAGCTGAATTATCTCACATGGAACTAATGAGTTTCTGCTAGTTCTAGTTCACCAGTCTGAGCCTGGTCAACTTGGCAATCGCCTGACTTCTATGTTCTACTTGCAGTTTGCTTAGAATATGATTGACATGCACTTTTACTGTGCCGAGGCGCAAATTCAATTCGTCGGCGATTTCTTTGTTTGTCATGCCGTCAAGCAGTAGTTTGAGCACTTCTCGTTCTCTGTTTGACAACAACTCCAGTGATTTGGGCAATTCAAGCGAAGAGGAAATAGACTGCATAAGCCTGTACCCGTCGCCTTGCAGCAAATACTGGGTTATGTAAGGTCCAAGCCAGACCCCGCCGCGTGAAACTATGTCGATGGCGCCAGCCAGCCAGGAAGTCGGCCATATAAGGTAGGAATCCGCTTTGGAAGTAAGCGCGGTCCAGAATTGATTTTCCTCAGAAAGCAAAACAATAAATTTGGCTTTGGGGTGGCTTGATCTCAATTGCGAAATGACGGTATTGGCGTCCCTTTTGGGCGGATCGTGCTGAATCAGAATGACAGGTGCTTCTATGGCGAACAAGTCCGGAATGGCGCCTTGCGCATCATTTGCAAATCCTACTAAAGAGCATCCGCTCAATTCTTTCATCAGGCGGTCTATTTCGCTGCAAGTGATTGAGCTGGCGATACAGAAGACGCTGGCATTAGAGTTGTGTGTTACGGATATCATAATTATAGTCCTAAGGTTATAGTGCGGGGTGAAACTAAATCCAATCCCTTAACTAAGGTATACCACGCCGGGATTAATTAAGACAAATTTATAACGAAGGTTGTATGAAGGTTGACAGACCGATCGGTCTGTTCTAGAATGAGACCATTCGGTCTGTTTTGCCCTTTCGGTAAAAATTCAATCAATAACTATGACAAAAGGCACTGACACCAGAGAAAAAATAATCGAGAGAGCTGCCACCTTATTCAATACTAAGGGCTATTCAGCATCATCTATAAATGATGTGATGGAAGCCACCGGCTTGAAAAAGGGCGGCATCTATAATCATTTTGAAAGTAAGGATGATCTGGCCTGTCAGGCTTTTGATTTTGCTGTAAGGCGGGCAGGAGAGAAACTGCTTGAAAAGCTTGAACCATGCACCAATGCAAAAGACAGACTGTTTGCCGTGATTGAACATTTTGAAAGTCTGCCCGGCAATCCTGCTTTGCCCGGCGGATGTCCATTAATGAATACGGCGATTGAAAGTGACGACGGCTATCCTCTTATGCAAAAAAGAGTAAACAAAGCCTTTGATCGCTTTCAAAAATTGATTCACACAATGGCTCAGGAAGCGATAGATCAAAATTTGATCAAATCAAGTTTAAAAGCGGATGAAATATCAATACTTATGATATCGACTCTGGAAGGTGCTCTAATGCTGAGCAAAGTTCGCCAGACCAGCGAACCTTTATTGATAGCAGGAAAACATCTCAGAAATATTTTGTCAAAAGGAGGCAAATGATGCCATATTTAGAAGAATTGGCCCGAACTCAGGAAATAAAAAAACACGAAGGCAAGAATTATACTGCCGTCCATTCGGGTCCTTTTAACCAGCTTGAACAATACGAACTCAAACATCCTCTCAGACCCAGACCATTCAAAGGAAAATTGTTCGCCAAAGATCATCTGGGTTTGACCAGTATGCAAGTTTCATACACAAAATTGCCCGCCGGAGCTTCAATTCCATTTACGCACAAGCATAAAGAAAATGAAGAGTTGTACATAATAGTGAGCGGCAAAGGCCAGGTGCTCATCGATGACGACATCATCGATGTGGTAGAAGGTTCCAGCATCCGCGTGGCGCCTGACGGAGACCGTTGTTTGCGCGCATCGGCAGAAAGCGATTTGATTTATATTTGTTTGCAAGCAAAAGACCATTCGCTCAGGCAGGACACTTTCGACGACGGAATCCCGGGTGAAGCTCCGCCCAAATGGTAAGGGACTGCTCCTGTGTTATTGACTGCCTGTTTTGCCGATTGTTAACCCCAATTTCAATTTCCAGAATGAAATTTGGCTGGAGGGTGAAAGCCTTCATTCCATATATTAAAATGGATAATGAGGAATGGGGGTAAGGCGGGTGAACGACAAATCAATAAATGTAGTCCTGGTTGAGGATGATGAGCTCCTTGCCATAGCCATGAAAACCGAACTTTGTTCGAAAGGCATGACTGTGCATCATGCCGCCACCGGCACCGAAGCGCTTGAATTAATTGAAGCCCAGGAACCGGACATTCTCTTGCTGGACGTATCTGTGCCTCAAATAAACGCTTTTGGAATTGTGGAGCGGCTGCGCGACGGTCGCTTCAATAATTTGCCGCTGGTGGTGCATACATCCTGGGAGTTGACTGAAGATGAAAAAGCCCAGCTCAAGCTGGGAAAAACTGAAGTGATTACCAAAATAAAAGCGTGCACCAGTGAATTGACCGATATCGTAAAACGTGTCATAGAATAATTCATAGGAAGCCGGACGATTTTACATGTATACATAATTAGTTTGGCGATTGTCATTCTTGCCGGTATCTGGATGCTTCACCGGTGGCAGGACAAGTTTGCGATTTATTATGAAGTATTTTCCAGCTGTGCATTCGTAGCCATCTGCGCTCCTTTCGTAATTCTGGGAAACGGATTCATCATTGCCACCGCCTGGTGCTGGGGGCTATTTGTATTTGCGCCTGTACTTGCCTGTGCCTGCGCTTTTTTTGCCTGGAAAAAATTCAGACCTACTGCCGTATTTTATGCCGCTATCGCTTTGGTATTACCTGTGGTGGGAATCGAAGCTTTTTTCATTGAGCCGCACAAAATTACAATCAGGCATGAAACACTGGTATCACCTAAAATAGTCAAACCGGTAAGACTGGTTGTTATAGCCGATATTCAAACAGATGATGTCGGTCCTTACGAAGAAGAAGTTTTACAAAAAGCGATGCAGGAAAAACCGGACATGATTATCATGCCTGGTGATTATATTCAGGCTTGGTCTAAAGACTTTCAAAAACAATCTGATTTATTGAATGCACTTTTCAAAAAGGTGAAACTTTCCGCACCGCTGGGTGTTTATGTCACTCCGGGCGATATGGAATGGCTTCCTGTTGCTGCCTGGACCGGAACATTCAAGAATATTCCGGCCACAATTTTTACTGAAACAAAAACAATCGAAACTCCTGAATTCACCATCAGCGGTTTGACATTGCACGATTCACGCTACAGAGTGAAAACACCAAAGTCGGACAAGTTTCATATCGTCATTGGTCATGCTCCCGATTTCAGCCTGGATAAGCCAAACGGTGATTTGTATATTGCAGGACATACACACGGCGGGCAAGTGCAAATTCCTTTTGTGGGACCACTTGTTTATTTTTCCAATGTACCGCGCAAACAAGCTGCCGGATGTTTCACTAAAGTAAACGAAAATCCGGATAAATACTTGATGATATCGCGCGGCATCGGCATGGAAAGGCTGGACGCGCCGCGGCTTCGATTTTTGTGTTTACCCGAAATTGTGGTGATTGATTTGAAGCCGGCTGAAAAATGAGCCATAATGTATCGATGAATCAACCCAAATTTATATCTCTGGTCCTTGCAGCAATACTGGTTTCGTCGAGCTATTGCCCATGCTTTGCCGAAGATCTTCCGCCGGTGGAGCCGCAACTTAGAACCGGTTGTGAATTTAGTGAACAGGCTCTGGACTCCATAGGAACTCAATCGGTCTGGTTTCATATTCC